>PWQF01000260.1 GCA_003556865.1 Elusimicrobiota bacterium
CGAAAAAGAGATACTGGAAGCTATACGCAGAAACTACTCTTCCTGAGAAGCTTTTTTTGCCTTTTTATCCAGCTGGGCCACAGAGATATGGTCCCTGGCCAGAAAAAACAGCCCCCCCGCGGTAATGCCCACCAGCCTAAGTGCATGATCCAGTACTATAAAGCTGAGGGCCACGCTTTTAGATACACCTAATATTCTGAGGGCAAGGCTTCCGAAATACTGGTAAGTTCCCACATACCCGGGTGCGGCGGGGATGGAAATACCCAGTGAAACCACTCCCATTATAAAAGCAGAGGATATTACTGTTACATTTTCTATTCCCATAGCCCTGCCCACAAGGAAAAAAAAGAGCCCGTTGGCCGACCAGCTTACTATTGAAAGAAAGAGAGCCAGAAAAATATGGCCCCCGTTTTTAAGAACGTCCAGGCCTTGTATAAATGAGTCAAGCAGGGCCGTGAATTTAAATGAAATTTTTTCGGGCAGTCTTTTTAATATTTTCAAAAGGAATTTAAGGGTTTTTTCCCTGTAATACATAAGCCCGTATAAGATTACTATGAGTAATTAGAGCATAAGTCCGGAGAGTTTCCATACCCTGCTTACTATGAGAGGGGTCTGCTGGGGCCGGAAAAAAATAAAGGAGATAGAGAAAAGAAGAAAGACGGCAAAAAGGTCCATTGTCCTCTCCACTACCATTGTGGCGGTGGCCGATGACTTGGATATCTTTTCTTTTTCCCCTATCATCACTATCCTTATAACTTCTCCCGCTCTCAGGGGAAGGGCGGCATTGGCAAAAAAACCTATGAAAAGGGTGCTTATAACATTGTAAAACCTGCACTTCTTTATGGGCAGTAAAAGAATTTTCCATCTTAAGGACCTTATGGTAAAGTCAAAAAGTGCGAGGGGTATGACAAATATAAGAAAAAGAAAATTGGTCTCTGCCAGGGCGCTTGCGGCAGCATTGTAATCGACACCCCTTAAGGCCAGGTAAAGGAAAAGGATGCTTAAGAAAAGTCCGGATATAAGGCTTAACTTTCTTTTATTCAGTATCAATTTTCAACTATTTTAAGGAAGGCCTCTTTTACCTGTTCCGAATATCTTTCTAAATTAATTTTATTTTTCTCTCCCTTAATAAAGTAATCCTCAAGAATAGATATTATCTCGGTCTGGGGGGTAACTTCCCCGGAAGATATATTTTCGGGAAACCCCTCCCCGTTCCTGTATCTGTGGTGGTTAGCTATAAATGGGGCCGCTTCCTCCAGCGATTTTATACTTTTTATCATTTCCGAACCTATAACGGGATGAAGCTTAAACCTGGCCTCCTCCGAAATCCCCGGTTCGATATTAAACCCCAGCAGGCGGGGGTTTTGAAGCCCCAGAAACCCTATGTCATGAAGCATGGCTGCCTTGTGAAGAAGCCTTATTTTTTTAGGCTCCAGTTTCATTTCCCTGCCCATGGAGACCGCCAGCCGGGCCATTTCCCAGGTATGCCCTTCAGGTGTGGGTTCGGACCCGCTTAAGGCCTCGCTTCCCATTACCAGGTAGTCAAGTATGTTGGAAAAAATATTCTCCTGCCTGTCGGAGAGGCGGGTATTTAATATGGTTACGGCCGCCAGCCCCGCAAACCCCCTGAGGGTATCAAGATCGGCATCTTTAAAAGGCCCGTCTTTTTTGTTAAGAACTTCAACTACGCCTATAAGCTCCTCTCCTGCAATCATCGGCGCCCCTGCTATGGACCTGGTCTTATATCCGGTTTTTTTATCTGTTTCCGGTGAAAAACGGCTGTCGCTGTAGGGGTCGTTTACAATTTCGGGTTTTTGGTTGGAGGCAATCCATCCTGCCAGCCCCCGGTCCAGGGGGATGGTGATTTTTTTAAGTATATCCTCCCCGGTTGCAGTTTTAAAATAAAGGTTTTCCTTTTTTTCATCCAGTAAAAGAATAGCCGACCGTTCGGCATTAAGTATCTTTTCGGCTGCGGCGCCTATTTTGTTAAGAAGCTGGTCTATATTCCGCGCATCGCTCAGGCTGCGCGCCAGCTCAAAAAATTTAACTGCACCCTCTCTGCCTCTTTCGGCAGAATCATCGGAGGTTCCGCTGGGGCCTGTAATATTTTTCTCCTCTTTTTCGCTGTAAGGTTTTAAGTTTTCTCTCAGGGGTTTACCGCAGCGTGGGCAGTACTTGTAATCTGAAAGAATTATCTTATTGCATCCGGGGCATCTGTTCATTTTATTGGCTCACTCTTAATACTTCTTCAAAAGTGGTTTCCCCCCGGGCCACTTTAATTAAACCGTCTTTCCAGAGAGGCCGCATCCCTTTCTTCCTTGCCAGGCGGGCTATAGGTGCGGCTGCTATCTGCTCCAGCATAAGCTCTCTTATATCCTGGTCAAAAGTCAGCAGTTCATAAAGGCCCATACGTCCCTTGTAGCCTGAGCCGGAGCATTCGGAACAGCCCTTTCCTTCCTTTACCTGCGCCTTCTGCGGGGATATATTATGTTTTTGGAATTCTTCGGCCAATTTTTGAGGTATGTCTGCCGTCTTCACTGCGCAGGAGGGGCATATTTTTCTTACCAGTCTCTGGGCAAGCACCGCTTCAAGAGTGGAAGATATAAGGTATGCGGGAACCCTCATTTCCGCCAGCCTGGAA
>PWQF01000033.1 GCA_003556865.1 Elusimicrobiota bacterium
GTTGACGGAGGAGGAAGCGGAGAACGTAGCGTAGGAACGGCGTCCGGAGGCGGTGAAGTTACACCACTTGACGGGACGCTACCGAAAGAGTTCGGGCAGCGTGTTTCGGCCGCATCCGGGCGGTGATGTTCTCCCCTACCGCACAAGTCCGGCGTTCCGGTGCGTGGACCCGCTATCGCGTGGAGCAAGAGAATAGTACTGTGATACCTGAACTGCATAAACCGTAATCTATAATGAAGCGACTATATGCGTAATACAAGAAACCCTGTCGGAAAAATCTTCGCGCTTCTCTCTCGCAAAGAACGTCATCGTCTTGCAATTCTGTGCGTGGGAATCGTAATCCTGGCAATCACCGAGGTGGCGGGAATCGGATCGATAGGTCCGTTTCTAGCGGTTGCAGCCAACCCGTCGATGATCCATACGAATGAATACCTGCAATGGATCTACGTTTCGTTAGGGTTCGAAACCGATGCCGCCTTCGTAATCTTCCTTGGCATATCTGTTATGGCTTTGGTGATCCTTCGAAACGTAACTGCCGCCGTTGTTCGATATGCGGAGATCCGGTTTGGACAGATGAGAAATCATAGTATCTCCACGCGTCTGTTGGCACGTTATCTTTCTCAACCGTATTCGTTTTTTCTCAATCGGAACTCTTCAGAACTTACCAAGAATGTTCTTGCGGAGGTTCAGGAAACGGTCAAACGGTATCTCATACCGTTGCTCGAATGCGTCTCGAAGGGTGTAGTCACCTTCAGCATAATCGTTTTCCTGGTAATAATGGACCCGTTAGTCGCTTTGATAATGGCTCTGCTTCTGGGTGGTGTATACGGTAGCGTATATATGTTGACTCGTGTGCGACTATATACGTTGGGACGTTTGCGAGTTAAAGCCAATCGACAACGCTATCAGATCGTCAACGAGGTGCTTGGCGGAATCAAGGACGCTAAACTCATGGGAATGGAAAGCGCGTTCCTGGACGAATACAAGCGTCCTTCCCGCAAGATGGCGAAGTTCGGTACATTAAAAACGGTTTATGCTAACCTGCCGAAGTATGTGCTCGACAGCATCGTCTTTTCCGCGATTATCCTGGTAGTACTTTGGTTTATTCACGACGCCGGCGATTTGGAAAGCGCGATTTCGCTTGTAAGTATCTATGCCGTTGCAGGCTATCGACTAATGCCGACCCTGGATAACCTTTATAAGAATATTGCCCAGGTTCGTGGTAGCCAGCCCGCGGTTGATTTGATTTACGATGAACTCAACGACAATCCCGATGCGGGACATCTTGGACCTCGTAATGCACCTCCTCGATTACCTTTTACCAAAGCAATACAGCTGGATCGGGTTTCGTTTCAGTATCCCGGCGCGGATGAGTCCGTTATTACCGAACAGGACGTCTCAATTAATAAGAACACGACCGTTGGTTTTGTGGGGCCAACCGGGTGTGGGAAAACGACGATAGTCGATATCATTTTAGGACTTCTTTCACCGGTAAAAGGCTATCTACGGGTGGACGGGAGTCCCATAACTGAAGAAAACCGCAGAAACTGGCAGGCGTGCCTCGGTTACGTACCTCAACATATCTACCTGACCGACGATACGATCGCCCGGAATATCGCGTTTGGTGTGCCGCCTAAGCAAGTCGATATGGAACGCGTCGCTCGCGCGGCGGAGATCGCAAACCTTCGGCCGTTTATCGAGCAGGAACTACCGCGGAATTACGAGACTGTGGTGGGCGAACG
The DNA here is from genome assembly GCA_003556865.1 of Elusimicrobiota bacterium. The sequence goes on from PWQF01000033.1 coordinate 1,743, forward strand.
AGGTGTCCGGCTTTCCGGCGGCCAGCGGCAGCGGATCGGAATCGCCCGGGCGGTGTACCATGATCCGGACGTACTCGTCATGGATGAGGCAACCAGCGCCCTTGACAATGTAACGGAAGCGCAGGTGATGGCGGCGATCGACAACCTGACCCACCAGAAAACGATCATCCTGATTGCCCATCGGATCAGCACGGTGCGCAACTGCGATACGATCTTCATGATGGAGAAGGGTGGAATCGTCGCCCGCGGAACGTACGACGAACTGATGAAGGATAGTGACGCGTTCCGCCGGATGGTGGACGCCCGGAGCTGACCGGGAACTGGTATAGCAACGATGTACCTGACGATCGCGGTACTTGCGGCAATCCTGATTCTCCTCGTGCTGGATGTGACCGGGCCGGATATGATCTTCGGCGCCGCGCTGATTGTGCTTCTTTTCGGGGGAATCATCTCCCCCGAGGAGGCGCTTTCCGGTTTCTCCAACCGCGGAATGGTGACGGTGGGACTCCTCTTCATCGTAAGCCGCGCCGTGGAAAACACCGGTGTGTTCCAGACGATCGCGGAGCGGTTTCTCTCGGCCGGAACGAACGACACCCACGCGTCGTCCGGCTCCACCGCTACGGTTGACGACAAGCGCCGGCTCCCGGCGTTGATGGTTCGGATGATGGCGCCGGTGACGATCCTCTCGGCGTTTCTCAACAACACGCCGATCGTGACGATCTTCACGCCCACGATCCGGCAGTGGACCACGGAACGGCGCCTGGCGGCGAGTAAGTTTCTCATCCCGCTCTCCTACGCTTCGATCTTCGGCGGGATTCTGACTTTGATCGGTACGAGCACCAACCTCGTGGTGCACGGTCTCATGATCCAGA
>PWQF01000001.1 GCA_003556865.1 Elusimicrobiota bacterium
CTCCCTCCCTGAACTTTGCAAGAAGCCGGCCTTTCTTGATTATTTTTACTCTCCCGGAAGAGATAAGGTACATGCAGTTTCCCTCCGACCCTTCCGAGAATATCTTTTCCCCGTCTCCGTAATTCTCAAAATTAAGCCTGAGCTTAAGCTGTTTAAGGGCATCTTCGGGAAATACCCTGAAAAACTTGGATTTTTTCAGCAGTTCAAGCATTGATTTCACCCGGGGAAACCCAGCTGGCTCTTAACCATTTTAAGGTTATTTGACTTGGAAAGAGCCGCTTCTTTTGTTATTTTACCAGACGACGCCAGTTCCACCAGGTTCTTATCCAGGCTTTTCATTCCTGCCCGCCCCCCCAGCTCTATGGCATTATAGATCTGATGGGTCTTCCCCTCCCGGATAAGATTGCTTATAGCCGGATTAACCAGCATTATTTCCCGGGCCGCTATTCTCCCGGGGCCGGACGAAAGGGGGAGAAGCTGCTGGCATATCACCGCCTTCAAAACCACAGAAAGCTGGGTTCTTACCTGCTGCTGCTGGTAGGAAGGAAAAACATCTATTATCCTGTCCACCGACTGGGCGGCATCGGTGGTGTGAAGAGTACCGAAAACAAGGTGTCCCGTTTCGGCAAGTGTAAGAGCTGCCGCTATGGTTTCAAGATCTCTCATTTCACCCACAAGAATTATATCAGGATCCTGCCTCATTGCCCTTCTCAGGGCCTCGCTGAAAGATTGGGAATGGCTTCCTATTTCCCTCTGGGTAACAACAGACTTGGACCTGGGGTATACATATTCGATGGGATCTTCAATGGTAAGAATATTCAGCCTCCGGGTACTGTTTATGCTGTTTATCATTGAGGCCAGGGTCGTTGATTTCCCGCTCCCGGTAGGCCCGGTAACCACGATCATTCCCCGGGGGGTCCGGGTAAGCTTGAGAAGAGTCTCATCTAACCCTATCTCCTGGGGTTGGGGTATCTGCGAAGGGATTACCCTTAAAACAGCCGCCAGACCGTCTTTCTGCTCCATCAAATTCACCCTGAACCGGCCCAGCCCCGAAACAGAGATTGAGGTATCCAGTTCCCCCTCTTTTTTAAACCTGTCCACCAGTCTTTCCGGCAGCATACCCAGGGCCATCTGCTCTGTCTGCTGGGGGGAAAGGGGAGGAGCATTAATATTCCTCATCTCCCCGTTTATCCTTAGAAAAGGCTTACGCCCGGGTACAATATGTATATCAGATGCGCCGTGTTTAACTGCGGCGGCAAGTATTTCTTTTATATCCATAGCTTACCTCCCCTATAAGCGTAGCCTAAATTAAAAAGCAGCCCTTTTACCGGTAACATACAGCATATGAGGTTAATATAGCACATAATATCTCTATTGTAAATATATATGGGACAGCCTGAAGCAGGCCGCTGTCGGGGGTGCTTACCGGAGAGGATTAATTAGGTTTTTATGGAGCGGGCGATGGGATTCGAACCCACGACCTTCTCGTTGGCAACGAGACGTTCTTCCCCTGAACTACGCCCGCTCTTTAAGTATCTTTATTCCCGGAAGTTCTTTTCCCTCCAGAAATTTAAGGCTTGCTCCTCCTCCGGTTGAAACGTGGGAAAAAGCATCTTTATTAAACCCCAGGGATTTTAAGGCCGAAACAGTATCCCCGCCCCCTAAAATGGAGGCGGCCCCATTTTTTGTTGCCCCCTCCACTGCTTTTAAAAGATTTAAGGTACCCATTGAAAACTGTTCCTTCTCAAATATTCCCATAGGCCCGTTTAATACCAGTGTCCGGGCCTTTGAAATTTTCTCCTTAAACAGCTCCATTGTCCGGGGACCGATATCAACCCCCGCCATTTGGTCAGGTATATTTACATCTGCGGTCTGCTCTATTTTTTTTGGAGCCTTGATGTCGTCTGCAACAATATGGTCTAAGGGGATATGAAGCTCCACGCTGCTGTGCGCCGCTTTATTTAAAATATTTTCAGCTGTTTTCATTTCATTCCGGTCGAAAAGAGATTTTCCTATCCGGGCGCCGGCTGCCTTAAGAAGGGTATAGGCCATCGCCCCCCCTATAAGTATGAAGTCGGCCCTGTCCATCATATTCTCGATTAAACCCAGCTTGGTTTCAATTTTAGCCCCGCCCAGGCATACAACCAGCGGTTTTTCAGGGTCAAGGGCAAGGGAGAGAAACTTTATTTCTTTCTCCAGAAGACGCCCGGCTGCCGATTCCAGATATCCGGGGACCCCTGTAATGGAAGCATGCTCCCGGTGTGCGGTTCCAAAGGCATCCTGGACAAAAAAATCAGCCAGGGAGGCAAGCGAAGAAGCAAACTCCCTATCATTAGCCTTTTCCCCGGGATAAAACCGGAGGTTTTCAAGGACCAGCACCGATCCGGGCTGAAGTTTTTCTGCCATTCTTTTAGCCATTTCCCCCGCTGCTTCCGGGCAGAAACGGACATCGGCATCCAGAAGTTCTCCCAGCCGGTCCGCAACAGGAGAAAGGGAGAGCTCCGAAGAGACCTTGCCCCCCGGCCGGCCCAGATGGCTCATAAGTATGACAGCCGCTCTCCTGTCCAGAAGTTCCTTTATGGTCGGAAGAGCTTCGGTTATCCTGGTATCGTC
>PWQF01000183.1 GCA_003556865.1 Elusimicrobiota bacterium
CCGAAAGTTGAGGAGTTTCTCCTGTCAATAATGCGCAGTAATTTAGGGCAAGAATGAATCTGAAAATCCATTTCGGAACTCAGCGCACCGGTAGTTCCTACTTGCAGAGCACTCTGTATCATGCTCGGGAGGAGCTGCGGCGGCAACACGTTCTGTTTCCTAAGGGACACGGGCCTGATGAACGCAATATGCGAGATCGGCTGATATCAGCCGGCAATGGTAGGCGTCTGGCAAAGGCCGTATCAAGGCAGAGCTGGCCCGTGGTCAGGCGAGTTGCGAATTGGTATTTTTTCGAGGCAAGAAAACAGAAATGCCAAACGGTTGTGATTTCGTGTGAGCAACTTCTGCCTGGTCTGTCCAAAGCAGCAAACACTGCTGAGTTTGCAGCATGCTTCAAGGCTGCCGGGTTCAAGAGTATTGAATTCATGGTGTTCCTTAGGGATCCGGTTGAGCAATCAGTTTCTCTGTATCGCCATAGAGCAAAGAATGGTGATGCTCCTTCTGCCGAGGAATGGTTTGCAACGCATAATCAAACGGCGCTGCACCTGAATGGCCTCATGGCTGCTTCGCAAGCTCAGAACATCAAGGTGACATTGCTAGGTTACGTCAGCCATCCAGCCGATTTGATGAAGCGTTTTTTCGATGCATGGTTGGATGTGACAATCTCAGTCCCGCCCCAGGATCGCCCGGTCAATTCTTCTCTGCGTATTCCTGAGTTGCATTTGATTGCTTCCTGTCATAGTCTGAACCGGCTTAGCCCTTATACACTCCAGATCAGGTTCTCGGAATTAAATCCGCGTGATCGTACCGAAGATGGGAGATGGTTGGATTACCTGGCGTATCTAGCACGCCTTTCAGTCCATCGGCATCATAGGGTCTGGCAGGAATTGGCGTTGATGCTTCCAGAGGGTCAGCGATTCGTGGTGGAGACCGAAGAGCCTAGTGTCGTTGAGCGTCCCTCGGATGTGCGTTGTTCCGATGCACAGCTTCGAACCGCGCTCGCCGTCATGAAGGCAGGCCAGTCAGTAAGAGGACGGTGCTATTACTTGTGGGTTACGTGGATCAAACCCCCACTTTCGAGAATGAAATGGAGTTTGATTCGCGTGCTCAGATTTCTTCGTGAAACAGCGGCAATCAGGGTCTGGGGCTAAGTGGCTGATATAACAGCCTGCAATATGCCCGCTGCATTTGCTAAGTGAATCCCAAAACAGACTAGGAGTGAAAATGAAAATGCGCAATCTTTTACGGAAGTGCAAGGTTAAGGCGGCGAGTGCACTCCGTCGAGTTGGCGTGCTTCCCGGTCCCTGGGATAATACGCACCAAGGTGCTTTTGAAAAGCATAGAGAAGAGATTTTCAAGGGGCTGGTGCCCGAAAGGTATAGTGAAATCGCTGGATATGTGCCTGGCGCAAAGGTGCTTGATGTTGGCTCGGCTGATGGTACGCTCACAGTATATTTGGCAACATCCAAGAAAGAAGTACATGGTTCTGAGATAAGTAAGGCACGGTTTCAGACCTCTCTCAAGTTGAAGAAAGCATGGCTTCAGCAGGGGCTGATTTCAGATAACTGCACGTTTTATCATCGAAAAGTGACGGATCTGGAGGACCTACTTTCCATTGTTGACTGCGTGGTGTTGATAAGAGTGCTCTATCACTTGAAGGAAGATGCTGACAAGCTGTTTAGCATGATAGCTAGAAAAAGTAATATTAAATATGTTGCTGTTTGTGGAAACGCGAGTAAGGAGAAAAAGTTAGAGAGGGACGAGCCCATTTCTGGGCTTGAGGATTTTGCAGTGCTCGCGACGGAAAAGGGGATGATAGATTTCTTGGAAAGTCATGGCTTCATGATCAAGCAACAAGTACGTTTGAAAAGCACCGGTGATTGTCTTTTGGTAGGCGAAAGGGTGTTGGTATGAACGTGATTTCGCTTGAATTCAATTATGAGGTGCAACAATTAATGGTCCTCGAGTGTGATCGAAAGCCTCGTTCGGTGTCCAGTAAACCCGGCACGTAATTGGAATTGAAATGGGTATTGTGCTGTGTCCATTATGGTGACTGAAGACCAGTATTTCCATGGGCGCGCTCAATCCGGCGAGTGGCCTCATGAATTCCGGCACGATGGTTCGGGTTATTAAACTAGCCTTGTCGCTGCCATGAGTCAGTTCGTACTGGCCTGCTACCGCACGGGCGTACCGGGCGGTGCCGACACCTTGGCAGATCGCCTGGAGCGAATCGAATCCCGCTTGCGGCCTCCAGGCCTTGACCGTCGACTGAGGGTCTTCTGTACTGGCAGTGACACACTGATTGCGGCCTCGTTGTTTCACTCCAGTGGGCTGGCCTTGCAGGCAGAAAGTGCCGCATTTGGGGCCATTGATCCGAGGGGCGGCGACTGGGCAAGTCCGGGCTCACCGGTTCCCGAAGGCAGTTTTTCCCTGGTGCGCACCTCTCAAGAGCTTATCGAGCTGGCCACCGACGCCATGGCCACGCGGTCTGTCTGGTATTTCTTTGACGAGGAAAGACTATTGGCTGCCAGTTCCGAGCGTGCTCTGGTAATGCTGATGGGGGACTTTCAGCCCAGTGAGTCACCGCGTTCGTGGTTGGTTGCCAACGGGGTA
>PWQF01000282.1 GCA_003556865.1 Elusimicrobiota bacterium
ACCCATGCCCGGCGTTAAACACGGGCCTTCGGCCCGTCATTCTTCGCTTCCGGCGTTAAACGGGTGTTTAACAACCTCGCTAACGCTCGCCCCGGATACGACTTGACCCGGAGGCCCAAGACAGAGATAAGGGAGACCCTTTCCGAGGCCGGAGGCCGGGAAAAAAATCTGCCGTTTTAAGGCGGGCTACGCCCGCCCATTTCGCCTAGGGCGACTAGGGGGCAGGGGAAACTGGGGGCAAGATAAAGGTAGCTAGTTTTAATCTCTTTTTTTGTAACTTACAAAATCTTTTGACCTATTTTTAAAGCCTCTTTAACGGCGACATTCATGTCTAAGTATTTGTATAAGCCGAGCCTACCGGCGGGAACGACATTCTGCGGAAGCATTTTTCTATATCTCTCATACAGCTCGTAATCCCACATAGGATAATAAAGATAGTCTCCGATTTCTGCTTTTCTAGGATATTCCCAGCTAACCCAAGTTTCTAGGATTAAATTCATTTGGTTGAATTGTTTGTGTTCTATTGTCCTGTTATAGGGCCGAGCGTCGATATAGTTTAAAGTTTCACACGGTTGAAAATAGTTCATGTTTAATTTTTTATGATCGTATTCTAAAGTTCTATAGGAAAGCATTCCTAACGAGTGATTAAAAAATTCGTCCAGCGCCCCTGTGTAAATCACAATTCCGTTTAACTTAGTCTTGTAGTTTACGTTTTCTTTTTTAATCTCAATCCCTTTAAACATCCTGTTGAACATTTTTACGTAAGAGTCTGGAAGGCCCGAAAACCCATCATGGAAATAATTTCTGTTTTCGTTGTCCCTTATAGGAATTCTTTTCGCGATCCAGACTGGGATGTCCAGCGTTCCCCAGTGACGTAAACTATAAGCCTTGTAAAAGGTTTCGAACATCTCATGCCCGAGTACAGACGTTAGGTAGTTTGTGAAGCTACTCTCGTCCGCGCCCTTTAATCTTTCGGAAAGGCTCACTCCAGGATTAAACTTTTGAAACAAAGATTTTGTAATTGGAAAAGGATAGAAAATGTCTCCGTGAACTGCATATTTTGCTTTAAAATACGGATTAAAATTCCCGAAAGGCCTCATAAACTCTTCAACTTCTGAATCGGAATTATGCCAAGTGTGTGGCCCGTGAACATGAATCTCGATGTCGTTCCAAACTTCTGTTCTACAGTTTCCGCCGACTTTATCTTTTTCTAAAACTAGAACTTTTTTCCCTCTTTCCGTAAGGAATCTCGCCAACGTAGCTCCTGTTAAGCCCGCTCCTACTATTGTGTAATCATACATCTGATACGCTCCATATCTTGAAGTTTAAATTGATTTCTCTTTTCCATTTGCTTTTCTGCTGCTTTTTCTCCCTTTAAAACTGCGTGATGCATTACCATGTCTTTAGGAATATGAGAAAAATGCAACTTCCAGAATTGTATAGGCAAAACACCGTGGGGTGTGTTTATTACATTTAATATTTTATTGAATTCATGTTCAAAAGTACCATTAGGGTTTGCTATTGCTGTCTTGAATAAATCAATGTTTGCTTGAGTAGGTTTGATAACAATAAATCCAGTATTAACTCCGTCCCCAGGTTTCCATTTATCAGGATCAACTCTGCCTGCTTGAAAAAGTAAATCATGTTTCTTTAATGCTTCATCTATCAATGGTTGTGCCGGTTTAAAAAATTCAATATCTGTATCAGACATGATTACAGTTTCATTTCTTTCTAGATAGTGGACAACTTTCTGATTTTTTTCTTTGATAAATTCAAAGAATTCATGTGATCGAAATATTCCTTGTTTTAATTTCTTTATTTGAATATCTATTTCCCAATCATCTTTTATAGATGAAAGAAATATTTTTAAAAATTCCATCTGGCATGGGGTACTAATTGCTACAAGAATCATTTTTTAACTCCTTTTTTTAAGTTACTTAACAAAGCTGTATCTGATTGAGACACTATAATTTCCGTCCCTGAAAATTTAGGAAACCATTGGTAAGAATTAACAATTAACTCGTTCCCTTTTTTAGCGAAGATAAAATTTTTCTTTCCAAAATAAGAAGCAAATACACTCGCTCCGCCTTGGACGCTTATAAATCTATCACATCCGGCCATCAGTTCCATTTTTAACTTATTAGGCGATTGGCAATTAATATCTTCAAATTTTTCTACTTTATATTTTTCTAATAAACTATCTTCATTCTCCAAAATAAATGTTTTCTGATGATCCAAAGCGCCGTCGGTCATTCTTGAGTAAAGGATTTTAGCCTCAGGATCATAAGAAAAAATTAATTCGAGTATGGCATCTAGCGTTTCTACTGATAAAAAATTAATCGGCTTCCCGCCCCACTCTTCAGTATACTTGTTAAAAATAATCCAGTCATAGGTTCTGCCGATGTAAAATTTATCTTTAAAAGGCGGAGGCGTCCATTCTGCCCAGTCAAGCGCAGGAGTATGAGGAATTTTATTCGGAAACACACTATTTTTTAAGTTTATATGTTGTCTGGTTTTATATTTTTCCTGGTGATCCGGCGAGAAATAATATAAATGTTTAGTGTCGATAGCCGATATTGTTCTTTTAAGCCTACCATTTTTATATAAATA
>PWQF01000211.1 GCA_003556865.1 Elusimicrobiota bacterium
GAAAAGCTTGTAAAAGAATCGGATATTCTTCTCTTAACCGGGACCACCCTGGTCAATAACAGTTTTGAATCTATTCTTTTTCTTGCGGAAAAATATGGAAAAGAGTATATTATATACGGAGTCACAGGAGCCGGTGTCTGCAGCCTGACGGGGCTGAAGAGGCTCTGTTTTTACGGTAGAAAAAACTGAAAGAGATGATAAAAGAAAATAGTGCGGTAATTTATAAGTCTAAATACGGAGCCAGCCGGCGTTATGCCGAATGGATAGCCGGCGGATGCGGTGCGGATTTATATGATGCGGATGAATTTCCTCCCGGCTCTTTTAACAGGTATGATAATATTGTCTGCCTGGGGGGGATCTATGGTTCGCGTACTGCGGGGATAAGTATAATAAAAAGGAACCGGGATAACCTGGATGGTAAAAAGGTTGCGGTTGCAGCCGTGGGTTTGGCGGAAGATAATGAAAAAACCAGGGAAGATATTTTAAATAAGAATTTCAGGCAGGATATTAAAAGTAAAATAAATTTTTTTATGCTGCCGGGCGCTTTTGATTTCAACGGTCTGGATTTAAAGGATAAAATTTTAATGAGCTTGCTTAAATTCTTTATTAAATGGAGAAAAAAAGAAAAGCTGGACCCCCAGGCCCGGAGGATGCTCGGCCTTTACGAAAGGCCGGCTGATTTTACCAGCAGGGAATCGGCGCTTCCCGTAATTAATTTTCTTAATAAGAAAAGTTAAAAAGCGGTTCCCGAGCCGAAGAATAGAATACCTTCCTTTTCTTCTTTCCGGGGATCAAGGTTAACGGCATACTCCAGCCGGAAAACGCCGAAAGGCAAAGCTGCCGCCAGTCCGGCTCCCGCCGAAGTTCTTAAATCACTTATATCGGCACGGTTAAGGGTTTCCCATACTTTTCCCGTATCCGCAAAAGCTGTAATTCCCAGTGACCTGTAAAAATTAAACCTCAGTTCCGCTATATTCCATACAAATTTTGCTTTCCCGCCGGAAGGCCTGCCCCGACTGCGGGAAGGGCCCAGAGTCTGGTATTTAAAGCCGCGGACTGAGTAGGGGCCCCCGGTGTAAAGCCTTTCGTCAGGCGGCAGGGCGGAGGCTGAAAGGCTGGTGAATATTGCTGCCCCCCTGACAGCCGAAGCCGCCACCAGCCGTCCGCTTAGGGGATAAAAGATACGTGCCTGGGCAGAGCTTCTCAGGAAGGATATATCCCCCGTAAAAAGCTCATTTTTAAGGCTGGCATATTTTCCGCGGCTGGGATAAATATAACTGTCCCTGCTGTCATAGGTTAAGAGAAGAGTTATAATCTGTTTTTTCAGCCTCCTTAAGTCAAAATCTTCTTCCCTGTCCAGGTTTCTGAAAATCGAGGACCTGTAATCGTAAGATAAAGAGAGGGTTACAATTTCATTAAAGCTTTTCCCTGCAGATACTCCGGCCCCGGCTTCAATCACCTTATATCCGGGCTCATCCAGGTGGCGGTTAAAGAGGCTGATATCGGTTTTGACGGGTAAAGAGAAAGTCCGGGGGGATGATAAGGTTGCCTGGGCTTCCCGGGATAGTGCGCTTCTTCTGAGAGATATCCCCCCGCTCCGGGAAGTCCCCCTTATATTCCTGTTGGAAATCTCCGCCTTCTGCCAGAAATATTCCCTGCTGTCGTAGCCGGCGGATACCCCGATTTCTATGGAATCCCTTTCATCTACCTGAACAACTATATCCTTTCTGTTTTCAGCGCTATCTTCAACAGGCACGTGATTTATAAAAACAGATCTGAAAAGCCCGCTCCTTAATATATTCTGCCTGGAGTCAAACATTTTTGAAAAGTTTATGTACTGGTCTTCCTTAAAAGTAATTTCCCGTTTTATGACTGCATCTCTTGTCTTATGGTTTCCCTTAATGATTATCCGGTTAATTTTATAGCGGTTTCTTTCCTGTATGAAAAAATCAAGCGAAACGGTATTCAGGGTATAGTTTATATCAAGGTCGGTGGTTACTTCCGCGTCGCTGAAACCATTGTCGGTATAAAGAGACATAATACCCGCTGCCGCGTTCTGCACCTCCCTCTGACTGAAATAATCCCCGGTATCAAAATCCAACTGTTCCATCAGCTTCCGGTCGGGATAAAAGTCGTTGCCTAAAAAATATATGCCGGAAAAGTTAAACCGTTCCCCCTCGCGTATTGAAATTTTAATCTCTACCCTATTTTGTTCCTCATCCCTATGAATCTCTTTTTCCACTTCGGCGGCAAGGTAGCCCCTGCTCCTGTAAAATGCCCTGATAGTTTCAATGTCGTCCTCCAGCACCCGGGGGAAGTATAATCTTTTTTTAAAAAGACCGGATTTTCTGCTGACCATCATTTTTCTTAACCTGGAGGATGAATAGACCTGGTTTCCACTGAAATAGACTCCTCCTATTTCAGGCCTTTCTCTATTGCCTTCGGCTCCAGCTGAAGTTAAAAAGATAATCAGGGCAAGGGATAGCGCTTTTTTCATCGTATCCATATACTGTACTTAAGCCCTATATTAGACCTTCCGGACTCATCCATTAAACCTTCGGCCCAGAGAGAAGGGGTGAGCCTGTAGCTGACCTGGAGTGTCTGGTC
>PWQF01000163.1 GCA_003556865.1 Elusimicrobiota bacterium
GATTTTGTCCTTGATGCTGCAAAAAAATATAGAAAGATATTTATTACTTCGGTTATATCTATACTTGCGGCGTTTATTATTTTTTCTGTAGTGGATACTTCTATGCAGCTGACTCCCTTGGGTATTAGGATACGTAATACTCTGTGGCCTCCGGCCCTCAGCATAGATACCTATCCAACCGGGGCAAGAATAAGGTTAATAGATGAGAACCAGGTTGATATTGTCAGCCAGGAAGGCTACAGCAGGACTACCCCTACCTACATAAGAAGAATTCCTCCTGGGACATATACCATGAGACTATCGAAAGATGATTTTGGGGAAATGACCAGAGTTGTCACTGTGTTGGGAAGAGAAGTGGGAGACCAGCAGATCGCAATTGCCGGGACAACCGTAGAGAGCGGAATGCATATAGTACCGTTTGAAGTAAGTGTGGGAGTAGAATCGGTTCCTTCAGGCGCATCTCTTCTTATAAACGGCAGAAATGTAGGCAGGACGCCTTTCAGCGGGGACCTGGAGATAGGAAGACACAGCCTTCAGCTGGTTCATGAATCTTATGAGATACTTGGGACCGAAGAGGTTGTAGATATAATGCGGACCGGAGTATGTGTTATAGATACCTCCAAACCGGCCGCCCAGCAGAATGTTGTAGACAGGCGTTTCTGGGATGTCAGGGAAACCCGAACAACTCAGAGAAAAAAGAAACTGGATATAACCGGAAAGCTGTGGAAAAATATAACGATAGAAAGCGATCCGCCGGTGAGTAACATTTTCATCCGCAGCCATGATACAGGTGATATTATCCATACAGGGGAAAGCCCGGTGGAGGACCTAAAGCTTACATCCGGGGATTATGATTTAAGAGTCGAAAAAGAGGGTTATGAAACCTGGGAGGGTTTATTTGAACTTGATGAGGAGACAGAAAAAAATCAGTATTTTAGGTTAAATAAATATGTTACCGTAAATGCTCTTCAAAGAGGGACAAACCGAAGAATAAATGCGGATATAACAATATCTCATCCTGATATGGAACCGATAACGGGAAAAACTCCAAAAAGGGTTGCTCTTCCCCTTGAGAATATACAGTTTGCCCTTTCCCATGAGCCTTCATACCGGCCTGTAAGTATAACCAGGGATGTAAGAGAACTGGACGCGGAATTTAATATTTTAATGAGCCTCCGGCCTCCTCACTTAACGGCAACAGTAAGGGATTATACTACCGGAAGCGCCATAGATTCAGCAACTGTCTGGATAACCGGAATGTACTGGAAGAGAACCACTTCTGCCGGCCGGGCCTCTGGATTTATACAGGACCAGCCACCGGGCGAGTATGAGGTTATGGTTCGCGCGGACGGTTACGAGGATTACCGAACCCGGGTTACAATATACAGGGGGCAGCGCAGGAGAAGCGATATACGGATAGGGGCGCCACGGGACGGCACCGTAAAATTTGATGTGCCTGCCGATTATTCAATTAAATCTGTCAGTTTTGACGGGGAAGAAGTTGAAGTTGGGCCTGAAAATATTTTAACAGAAGTTTCCCGGGGTATACATAATGTTGAGGTTGAATTATACGAGACAGATGAAAAAGCTACAAAACAGTTCAGTTTAACCCAGCCGGATGAATTTATAGTCCTTAAGCTTACGGAACGGGATGCGGCACTTCATTTTGAAGCAATGCAGCCCCCCCAGCTGGCAGTAACTGCAGTTGATTATGAAACTGGGGCCCTGATAACCGGAGCTACGGTTTGGCTGGAAAATGAAGCGTTAGGCAAAACTGATGAGGAGGGTAATTTTTCTTCCACACTTTTGATGGAGCAGGGGAAATATGTGTTAAGGCTGGCTGCAAAGAATCTGGGAGATTTTGAAACTGCCCTTAAACTTGAAAATAATAAAAAAACAGAGGTAACCGTAAGAATGGGGCCTCCTTCCAGGGGAACTGTAATTGTTGATATCCCGGACAGGATTTATGATGCCCGGATATACCTTAATAGAGATTTTAAGGGAGAAGGTTTAAATATGCTCTCAAGCCTGACCTATTCAAACCACCTTATTGAAATTGAATCTGATCTGATAGAGCATAGGGTATCAAAAATAATTGAAGTTAATGAAAGCAATCCGCTTGTTGTCATAAGGCTTAACTTAAGGGAGGACGGAGCAGATTTAATAGAAATAGATCCCACTGAGTATCTACGTTGAAAAATACTACTTTCCTGTTATTTTTTTGCTTTTACTAAATATATGTATAAAACTAAAATTTATATGACTTTAATGCGGGTAAGCCGTTAAAAATTTAAAGAGGATAAAAGGTGTATTTTGGTATAAATATTAAATAATTAGAAATGGAGAAAGTTATGAGCAAGAAAATTTTAGTGGTTGATGATAATAAAACCTTTCTGGAGGTGGCGGAAGGCTACTTGAGAGGTATGGGCCATAAGGTTATTGCGGTAGATAATGGAGAGGAGGCTCTTAAGCTGGCCTCAGCAAAATATCCGGATATAATTCTTCTTGATGTGGTGATGCCGGGTAAAAGCGGTTTTCAGGTCTGCCGGGAATTGAAGAGTAATGAAAAGACAAAAAAGATAAAGGTAATCATAATATCC
>PWQF01000132.1 GCA_003556865.1 Elusimicrobiota bacterium
ATCCACTCCATCGCCGCCGCCCTTAAGGCTCAGGTAATCTATAACTAACGCCTCCATGGGAGGATTCCCCGTTCGCTCGCCGTACCCCAGCAGGGTGCCGTTTACTGCCGAGGCCCCGTAAAGCCAGGCGCAGAAACCGCAGGCCACCACCTTATGAAAATCATTATGGCCGTGCCATTCCAGCCATTCGGGGGGAACCCCGCCCTCTTTTCTAAGTTTCTGCATTATTTTCGGCACGGACCGGGGAAGAGAAGCGGAAGGGTGCGGAACTCCGTAACCCAGGGTATCGCAGGCCCGTATCTTTACGGGTATGTTGGCCTGTTTTGAACGATCCATAAGCTTGCGGACAAAGGGAATCACAAAACCGTCAAAATCAGCCCTGGTTATATCTTCCAGATGGCACCTTGGTATTATTCCGTTCTCAATGGCAGCATCCACCACCCGGAGGTACTTTTCCATTGCCCTGGCCCGGTCGGTCTTAAGCTTAAGGTAAATATGGTAATCCGAGGCCGAGGTAAGTATTCCCGTCTCCTTCAGGTTCATCTTTTTAACAAGGTTAAAGTCCTGCTCGACCGCCCTTATCCATCCTGTTATCTTAGGGTATTCATACCCTTTTTCCATACATCTTCTTACGGATTCCCGGTCCCGGTTGCTGTAAAGAAAAAATTCACTGGATCTGATAAGGCCTTTCTCACCACCCATTCTGTGCATAAAAGTAAAAAGGTCAACCACCTGTTTTACGGTATAGGGCGAGCGGGCCTGCTGCCCGTCCCGGAAAGTAGTATCCGTAATCCATATTTCCCGGGGAATTTCCATCTCCGCCGTCTCGTCTTCAAATGTTACCCTTGGCACTTCCGAATAAGGAAATATGTCTCTAAAGAGATTCATTTCATTTTTATTTTCTTTTTTATTTTTCTTGTTATTCATTTTCTGCTCCGTTTATTTTCCTGTACAGCCGGCTGTACATTTCATTTAATTCAGCCGACATATTTTTTATGTTAAATCCCCTGTCCAGCCTTTTTAAGGCAGAAGCGGCAAACCTTTCCCTGAGTTTTTTCTTTTCCAGAAGTTTTTCTGTTTTCCGGGCCAACTCCAAAACATTTCCGGGCGGGGCAAGAAAACCGTTAACCCCGTCCTCAATTATATCCACGGTCCCGTCCGCAGCCGTGGCCACTACGGGAACCCCGGCGGCCATAGCTTCCGGTATTACTCTGGGCAGCCCCTCAAAATAGGCGGTATGCAGCATAACGTCCATTGCGGGAAGAACCTTTTCCGCCCCTTTTACCCACCCTGTAAGTATAAATTTTTCTTCAAGGCCCTTATCTTTAATCATTTTTTCTATTTTAGGCCTTAAAATACCGTCCCCGGCCATAAGGTATCGGTACTCCCCCTTTTTATCCAGCAAGGCGCAGGTCTTTACAAAAATTTCCAGTCCTTTCTGGGGCTTAAAGCAGGATATATTGCCCACAACTTTTTCTGCGGGTTTTATTCCCAAATCTTTCCTGATGTTAGCAAATTTGCCATTTTTTTCAAACTTTTCAATCTCAACCCCGCTATGTATTACCCTGTACTGCTCTTTTCTTCCTATTTTTTCCTTAAGAGCCCGGCGCAGGTTGTCCCGGGCAACCCCGATAAGAACTCCGGTTACAGGAGCTGTAATTTTTTCTAAAAAGATAAAAAAGTTTCTTACAATTTTTTTCTGGAGGGGAGTAAACCCGAACCCGTGAAAAGTATGGATTATAACCGGCACCCCTGCGCAGCGGGCTGCCCACCTGCCTATAATTCCGGCCTTGGAGGAGTGGGTATGAACAATATGGGGCCTGAAGCTCAGCAGGTAAAAAAAAAGCCAGAAAAAAGCAAGGATATCAAGAGGAGGGCATACTTTCCTAATCAGGAAAGGGCAGACCGAAAAAGAGTAAGCCCCGGAGTCCCGGGCCTCCTTATCCAGCCTTCCCCCCGGACCGCAGAGAAGGCGCCCGGCCCACCCTTTTTCCAGGTTTTCAAGGGTATAAAGGGTATTGCGCTGGGCCCCTCCTGGTTCCAGCCTGGTTATTATATGAACTATGCGCTTAAACACTTTTCTGCAATCTCCCGGCCCTGTAAAATAGCATCCTCCATAGTGGAATATTCCCACCGCCCGTAACGGCCGCCGCAGTAAACTGATTCTCTTTCCAGGAACTTAAATATTTTATTTAAAGCCGGCTGCCTGAACCGGTCATATATCACATAGCTGTTTTTAATGGTCAGTATAAGCTCCTCAGCTATTTTGGCATCGGAAGGGATTATTCCCGCTTCCTTTAAATCTTTTACAGTTTTTTCAGCTATTTTTTTCTCTTTATCCGGAGGCGGAAGTTTCTCCTGGGGAAAAGAAATCTCCACATAGCAGGAACTGCATCCGGGGGGGGAAACCTGATTTGATATCTGCGAGGGAAACCCTACCCTGTAAAAATCAAATTTTTTCTGGGGAAAATAAAGCCAGTGCGTTCCCTTCTGCAGAGCGGGACCGGGATTTCCCTCCCACCCCAGATTAATATTAAGTAGTGACGTGGATTTAAGATAGCGGGACTCTTCATTTAATCCAGGCGGGCCGTC
>PWQF01000097.1 GCA_003556865.1 Elusimicrobiota bacterium
AAAAAGCTTTTTTTATCTTCACGTATTATATCTTCAGGGTCCGAACCCGGGGGTAAAACACAGACTCTAACCGTAATCGGAGAACCGGCCAGCATAATAATACTTTTTTCTGCCGCCCGGTTACCGGCATCATCTGAATCAAAAGCCAGTATAACCTGGTTCACCCAATGTTTTATCTTATATATATGCTGTTCGGTTACAGCGGTTCCCAAAGCCGCGACTGCCTCTTTAATTCCTCTCTGGTGGGCAGCTATAACATCCATATACCCTTCAAGCAGCACTATCCTCTTTTTTGTTCTTATATACTCTTTTCCCTGATAAAGGCCATACATTACCTGTTTCTTTTCAAAAACTTCTGTTTGTGCTGTATTAAGATACTTGGGCATATCTGCACTATTTATAACCCTTCCCCCAAAACCTCTTATCTCTCCCATCTCATCAATTATAGGAAAAATAATCCTTTTCCTGAATTTATCATAAAGTCTTCCCGAAGCGTTTTTGTCACTTAAACAGGCTCTGAGAAGTTGTTTTTTACTTATTTTTTTTTCAATTGCATGCTTTGTTAAAAAATCCCCACCCGGCGCGTACCCCAACCTGAATTCCTTTATTGTTTCATAACCAATACCTCTTTTATTAAGATATTCCATAGCTTTTTCACCAGTCTTTGAAAATAAAACCCGGTGATAAAATTCGCAAGTCCTGCGATTTAAATCTAAAATGGATTTTTTAAGTTTCATTTTGCTGCGATATTTACTTCCGGAATTAGAACCTATATTAATGCCAGATTTCTGAGCCAGATTATTTAAGGCCTGGGGGAAGTCAATCCCTTCCATTTTCATTAAAAAACTATATATATTTCCAGACTCCCCGCAACCAAAACAGTGAAAAATTTGTTTCTGGGGGGATACTACAAAAGAAGGAGTTTTTTCCTGATGAAAGGGGCAAAGGGCTTTATAATTTGAACCCGATTTTTTTAGGGGAAAATAATTACCTACAATATCCACGATATCATTTGCTTCCCTTACTTTTTCTATTATATCGTCTCTTTCCATTAAACCCTGCTTATTCTCTTAAACCCACTGAATTCAGCTATTTCAATTTTACCTGTTTTTTTTATAATCTTATCAAGCAGTAAGTTTAAGCCTAAATTATCTGAAGATATATGTCCAGCTATAACCACATTAACATTAAATTTTTTTGCATTTTTAAAGTGAGCTTCACTCATATGCATGCAGACTACAGTGGACACCCCGGCATAGCTAAGCTTTTCCAGTAGTTCTGCACTTCCTTCTGTACCCCCTGTCATATCAACAAAAATTCTACCACATTTAGAGGATTCCTTACCTGTAAGAAGAGTGGGAGGAGAACCTTTAAGAGCACCGTCATAATATTCCGGAATTTCTAAAAGCAAGTCAACAAGATCCCCCAATAGCATAGGGCTTTTAGATTTAAAAAATTTATCCAGATATTCCTTGACTTGATTATCCGCCGGAGTATGAATGCACATACAAGGAATCTTTAATATACGAGCTGCATCAGATGCCTTAAAATGATTGACTGGAGAAATTTTTCTGGCTACCTCATTTTTTCTTTTAAAGGTTAATGCCTCAGCTACGCTATGACCCAAACCCTGCTGTACAAGTATGTCAGACTGCATATCCATAACCTGATAAAAGTTGGCGTAGGCTCTTCCCATGGGGTGGTGAGATATAACTAAGGGGCGTTTATTTTTTTCCTGAGACACTTTTTTAATTAGAAGAAGCTCAGATGTGTCAGCATCTATACCTACCCATATTTGATTTATGTCTTCCTTTTCACCATATATAATCCGTGTGTCCGAATAAGGGCTGCTAAGAATATGGCGATCAAATATATCTTTTTTAATACCCTTTAATTTTTGGTAAAATTTTTTTTTCTGATTTAGAAGCCTAGCAATCTCTTTATGAGGCCGGGGATCAGCTTTTGTGCCTTCCCCCACCGCTATTTCAAGTATATCCTTAACTATCATTATAGCACTCCTTTCAGACCGCTTTTAAATTACCCTTACTTACAAAAGAGTTTGCCCTGGCAAAAAATCTATATTTTAATTTTTTTGCCCTACTTATACCTATACGCTCGCTTCGTTTTATTTCCGGCTTCTGGAAAGAAGATGTAGCTATAAAAATATTCTCTTCCGATATTTTTTTTCCGTTGTCATTTTGATCTATAGCCAGAGCCTGTGTCAAATTACCCGGCCCTGTCGCGATACGTTCCAAAGCTATAACCCCTCTTCTTTCTTTCATTTTTTCTATACCGAACTCTGGCTGCAGAGCCCTTACAAGCACTGCCCCGGGAACCCCTTCCCTGTCCGTAGTAATATTAAAGCAGTAATGTATACCATAAATTAAATACACATATACTAACCCACCACTCTCATACATAAGGCAGTTTCTCTTGGTCTGACCCCGGTAGGCGTGGCTGGCCGGATCACTTTTGCCCAAATAAGCCTCGCTTTCAACTATCATCCCTCCACACAACCCTTCTCCCCGCCTTGTAAATAGATACAGCCCTATAATATCCTGAGCAACAGTTAAGGTGTCTCGCAG
>PWQF01000187.1 GCA_003556865.1 Elusimicrobiota bacterium
ATATTTATAAATCTTTTTTTTCTTGCGGCTTTAATATTTGCTTTGAAATATTATGACGGTAAAAAAGTCTGGTTGATTTTTCTAAGCGCTTTATTTTGCGGGATGACATTAAGTATGAAACTATCGGCACCTGCACGCCTTGCCGGCGTACTTCTCTCTATTTTGTTCCTTTTTCCACATCAATTTATAAAATGGATTAAAGAGGAAAATAAAAAAAGATTAGTTTTGGCCGTTTTCTTTTTTCTTGCCGGAGCTGGGCTTCTGCTTCATTACAACCTGACTCCACAATACGGGTCGCGATGGCGCACCGTTGAGGATTTATATGAAAAATTGGTTATAAGGGAGCCTACAAACCTTGGGGTGGATTCAATGGATTTTCGTTCAAATATTAAGATACGTAAAGAGCAATTTGAAAATATTGTAAGGGAAAGAGATTTTTTTCAAACCGATGTTGCTTACTGGTTTAGCGATTTAAGCCGTATTTCAGGTTATATCTGGTATATCTTTCTTATTTCTTTTATAGTTACTCCGTTTATTATTTATAAAACCGGAACCATAAAACAGTTTAAATTTATATTAGCTTTGTATATTACCTGCATTTCAATGTTCTTAGCCAGCCTCTTTTCACCCAGAAGTCTAGACAGTATGCACCTGGCAATGCTGTATCCATTTCCGCAAATTATTGTTTCAATATTTGCGATAAGCCTAATAAAATTATTTCCGATTAAAATATTAGGTTCTATCGTTATAATAAGTGCCGCTCTATGGCCTTATCCCCTGCTCCTGGGCCGATATCTTAAGGTTCAAAGTAGCTCCGGCGGCTTTGAAATAGGCGCCCCTGCCTTTGAGAGTATACCGGATTATCTTATTGAAAATAATATAAGAAAGATTTCTATTATTAACCATAATGCGCAGTTGGTATATTCAATACCTTTTTTAACGTACGGTGCGATTGGCAGAGTAGAGAGCGAGATTGCGGACCGGCTGGATAAGTGGATTTACAGAGACTCTGAGTTATCTCCAGCAATTATAGAGGAAATAAAATCCGCTATTCTTGAAAATTTTCCTTCAGAAAAAGAGTCATATCTGCTTCACCGCAGATCTAAATTTGATCGTTCAAGGGTAGAACTTATAAACGATATCTTTTTTAATACCCTTGAATATCTCGGTTATAATTACCTTAAACTGCATTCATCTTCAAATAACCCGTCCTTGCTTACCTATGAAATATATCTTATTAATTAGATATAGGTAAAAAAGCCGGAAAATTCTTGAAATATTTCCGATAAAAAGTTATGGTATGAGTCTGAAAACAAGAGGGAAAAGGAAGGGGAAATCCTTATTTCATAAAGAATTGCATACAAGCATATGGGTAAAAAAAATGAAAATGGAAATCCAGTGCGCGGCCTGTTTTATGAAACAGGCGGTTAAGGCAGCCCGGCTCTCGACGGATGATTTTTCTCTGCAGTTAAAAGCGGTAAAAAAAGCGGCAGAGCATATTTCAAGTATGGATCCCGGCCGGACTCCTCCTGAAATTGCCACCGGAATTTTTAAACTAATCCAGAGTGAGACAGGCTGCCCCGATGCCTTTGCCGCTCTTAAAGCTAAATCAAATAACCGGGTAAAAGAAATTCTTCCTTCCCTGAAAAGAGCCTCTGCCTCGGCTCCCTGCCCCTTTGCTGCCAGGGTTAAAATCTCTTTATGCGGCAATATGATAGATTACGGTATACTGGATGAAATTAATATAGAAAAACTTGTGGAAAAAGAGATTAAATTAAATTTCCTGGAAAAAGAGATAAACGAAATAAAAAGAAGAGTGAAAAGGGCGCAGGAGCTTGTTTTTGTAGCGGACAATGCGGGGGAGCTTGCTTTTGACGCCGTTCTTATGGAAGAGTTTGTAAAAGTGAATCCTTTAATAAATATAGTTATTTTTCTTAAACGCTCCCCGGTAATAAACGATGCCACTCTGGAAGATGCCCGTTTTTTCGGGATAGAAAAAAAGTTTCATATTGAGGAGACTCCTTCTACCGTAGGCCTTGAAGAGGGAGGCCTTTCCCCCCGTCAGCAGGCTCTTATGGATAATGCGGACGTTATTATAGCCAAGGGCCAGGCTAATTATGAAATTTTAACTGAGAAAAAAAATAGTAAAATAATTTATATGCTAAGGGCAAAATGCGAAGTGGTGGCCCGTTCGCTGGGGGTGAAAGAAATGTCTCCCGTCATTTTCTGGGAATGAATAATATATGCCGCCATTTCAGTGAATGCGGGGGCTGTTCTCTTCAGGATATTCCATATGAAGAGCAGCTGAGGGAAAAAGAAAAGCTCTTACGCTCCATAACGGGAATAAGTGATGCAGAAATTATAGGGTCGCCCCGGCAGTGGGGTTTCCGCAATAAAATGGAATTTTCCTTTGAAAAAGATTCTCTGGGCCTCCACCCCGCCGGCTGTTTTGACCGGGTTATCGATCTTAAGGAATGCCCTGTTTTTTCTCCTGATGCCGGAGATATCTTAAATGCAGTCAGGAGTTTTGCCCGGGAATATTCAATTCCTTTTTACAACCGCCGGCGGAGGAAGGGGGTTTTA
>PWQF01000090.1 GCA_003556865.1 Elusimicrobiota bacterium
CACCGACCCTGCCGTATCTTTTTTTTAATCCGGGAACATCCCAATGGGAACACATATGAAATCAATCAAACATGCAATCCGGGCCGACATCAAAAGAAGGAACAGAGCAAGAAAGGCTCATTTTGACAAGCTCTACAACAAACCATTGATTTGGGAACCCAACCCCAATGCAAATATGTCACATTTCTTTTTTCATCCAAAATTGATGGGCCATCCGTTATTGTCGGTACCGAAAGCGGCAAGTGTGGTATATCCGGTGATGTGTAGTCAACAACATTCCAACGGGGAGGAATTTCAGCTATCAAGGGAAAACATCGGACGCATGGCCGGATTGAATCCATCAACCGTTGATAGGGCCATTGATTGGTTGGTGTCGAATGAATATACCTCTGAGAGAATGCCAGCTATTCCCCTACTAAAACGCAGGACCCATAAAAGCACCCGGAATATATTGATTTGGAAAGCCGGGGTTATTCCGGAGGCCAAAAATGAGGAGGACAAAAGGAAATCGGATGGGGAGTATTTCATATTCCATACCTGCCTTGTCAAAAGTGGTATATGGAGGGACCTCACGGTCCGGGCAAAAGTTCTGTGGCTGGCCATGAGAACGGTGGCCAAGTTTGATGTATTTGAATACGAGGATGAGGAGTATGATGGATTTGGTCCTCATGATTATGATTGGATGTACCACCGGAACCGGAAATATGATATTGTTCCCAACATATCAATGGCCCGGCTTTGTCGGATGGGGAATATCTCCAATAATCTATTGAAACAAACCTACGATGAGCTATATGAATATAGATTGGCCAGACCATCATTCGAACACCCGGACTACGAGGTACTTCATGGAAACTGGAATGTTTATCTGATACCAGACGAGAAGAAATGGATTGACAAAACATATTGGGATATGTAAAACATGCATATAAAAATGAGTTTTAAAACATATAAAAATAATATCCCGGAGTATATAAAAATAATATCCCGGAGTATATAAAAATAAATTTTGACCATCATTAAAAACCAAGATATATATAGGATAGTATAAGTTATGATAGGTATAAGAATAAGTTATATAGTAAGCATTGAAATCAGAGCATTTCAATGGATGCATCAGTTAAAAGATTTTCTTCCCATATAAAGTTCAGAGTAGTCACCCATAACCAGTAAAAGTAGTCACCCATTACAAAGTCTAAGTAACTACCCATATCAAACATATCCAAGTAACATAGTCTAAGTAGTCACCCATATCAAACATATCCAAGTAACATAGTCTAAGTAGTCACCCAAGAATAAACCAGTAAAAGTAGTCACCCATTACAAAGTCTAAGTAACTACCAAGTATAACAGGAAAAAAGTAGTCACTCATAAACAAGGAAAATATCATGGCGCAGAAATGTAATATTTGTAGTCACCATAAAAAGTTAGAAATGGAGCGTGACTACATGTCCGGCCAGCCTAAATCCGGAATAGCCAGTAGATACCATGTTCCGGTCCATTCGGTCGATTACCATATGGAGCATCATCTGAGTAGGCAACTGGTCAAAGCCTACGAGATGAAGGAGTCAATGGAGGGCCTGAACATCATCCAAGGGGTCGAGGAACTACTTGGTCGAACCCGGTCCATTCTGGACAAGGCCGAGCATAAAAAGAACTACCGTTTATCATTGGATGCCATCCGGGAGATGCGAGGCAATTATGAGTTACTTGCCCGTATTGCCCATGCCCTCCATTCCGCCAAGCTGGCCGAGTTGGAAATGGAATCCCTCAAACAATCCCAAGTCAAGCAATCCTTGCAGGAGCAAGCCGGGGATATGTTACAAGTACTGGATGATGATGAGTTGAAAGTGTGGGAGAGATTATCCCGGAAGCTACGTACACAAAACGCTGACCTCAAAGCCCTCCCATTAAAGTACCGTATGTTACCTGCACCGTTTCCGAACGACGAAGCATACGAGACCGGGGATGATGTAGAATATGTTGGTCAGTCCGAGGACCAGCAGGAGGACCCGGATATCCGAATCCGGAAAAAGCCCGGACATACTGAGATTCCATCATCAGATACTGACCCGAAATGGTTCCGGAAGCCAAAAACCGGACCCATGCGGAGAAGCAGGTAGGACAAATGCTCCCCCTTTCCAATATAAGTAAAGGATATACGGGTGTAGTCCATTGCCGGTGAATTTCCGTATAAGTATTACCCCCAGGGACGAACGGTCGTTATAACGAGAATTTTCAAGGTGTGCGGACATCTGATATCCACAAGTGACTGGCGCGTATAGGGAAGAAGTAAAAAGGATACAATATAATTATTTCAATCCTTATAGAAAACGCTTGGGTATTTATTATTGATTTATTATATTTCATGTATGAACAATGCCTTTTACTTAAAATCAACCAAATAACCCATGAAAAATAACCCCAAGGTCTATGCCTATCTCCGGGTATCCACTGTCGACCAGGATACCGATAAATTCAAGTCCGATATCCTGAAGTTTGCCAATGACAAAGGACTTACCGGTAAAGTGGAATTTGTGGCAGAGAAGGTTTCCGGACTCACCAGCTGGAAAAACCGCAAG
>PWQF01000301.1 GCA_003556865.1 Elusimicrobiota bacterium
ATAAACTCCTCTGCTGCCCAGATAAAAGGTATGCTTAAAGAGGTGAGGGAGAGGGGGGTAGAGAATATACTTGCCCTGCGCGGTGATATACTCCCGGGCACAGACAAAAAAAAGAGCATAAAAGATTTCCGTTATGCCGCAGACCTGGTCAAACTTATAAAAAAAGAGGGCGATTTTTCAGTGGGTGTGGCAGGTTATCCGGAAAAACATCCTGAATCCCAAAGTTTTTCCCGGGATATACAGTACCTTAAAAATAAAGTTGATGCCGGCGCCGACTTTATTATAACCCAGCTTTTTTTCAATAATGATTTTTTTTACAGGTTTAGGGACAGAATCAGGAGGGAAGGGGTTTCGGTCCCTCTATCTGCAGGCATAATGCCGGTTTTCAGCGAAAAGATCCTGAAAAAAAGCATCTCTCTTTCAGGAGCAACCATCCCCTCCGGGCTGAAATCAATTATAAACCGTTACGGCTCCAAGCCTGCGGAAATGGAGAAGGCAGGCATAGAGTATGCGGCCGGGCAGGTGGAGGACCTTATTAAAAATAAGGCGGAGGGGGTTCACGTATATATAATGAACCGGCCGGTTATAGCAGAACAGATATCAGCCCTTACCGGCCTGCGCTGAGTTTACTTAGTTTATCTGGCCCTCGTTAACAAGAGAAACAAAGACATCCACTATATCCGGGTCAAACTGGGTGGAGGCGTTAACTTTAAGCTGCCTCAGGGCCTGCTGGCGGGAGAGGGGTTTCTGGTAAGACCTGCCGCTGGTCATAACATCATATGCGTCAACTACGGCCGCTATGCGGGCCAGGAGAGGGATTTCGGTCTTTTTAAGCCCCATAGGGTATCCTTTTCCGTCCCAGCGTTCATGGTGGAAAAGAATATCTTTTGCCACAGGAGCAAACTCTTCCGTCAAACTTGCTATGCGGGCCCCGGTTTCAGGATGTTTTCTTATCTCCTCCATCTCTTCGGGAGTAAGGTCTCCAGATTTGGTAAGTATATTCCCCTCAATAGTTATTTTTCCTATATCGTGAAGCGAGACCAGCACAGCAAGTTTATCTCTTTCTGTCTGTGAAAGACCGTACCTTTTTCCCACTTTAAGTGCCATATTACGCAAACGGCGGGCATGTTCTTCGGTCTCATAGCTTTTTTCCCCAAGGGTTTTCATCAGGGCGGTAAGTACGGCGCTGCGGGCGCTTTTGTTTTCAGAAAGCTTGTGGCGGTGCATATTATCCTCAGCACGGCTTAAAAGCTGTACATTATTTATTTTATTATCATCTTTTGTAGCGTTTCCCAGGGAAATAGAAAGGGGGATACTTCCCTTTACTTTAACCCCCCTGCACCTGGAAGCAATCCTAGAGCATATTTTCTCAGTTGCCTTATGGGATGTTTCGGGCAATAAAATAGCAAACTCATCTCCGCCCCATCGGGCTATGGTGCTCATTCTTCCCGAAGATTTTTTAAGTATGGCCGCTGTTTCCTTTAAGAGCTGATCCCCTATTTCAGGACCGTAGGCATTGTTTATAAGCTGCAGTCCGTTAATGTCGCAAATTATCACGCTCAGGGGCAAATCTTCATTGCCGTTTCTTTTTCTCATCTCCTCCTTAAGGTATCTGCGGTTAAAGAGCCCGGTAAGGTTGTCGTGAAAGAAGAGATGGCTGAACCTCATATTGCTGTAGCTGAGCTGGCCAATAAGTGAGGCCAGCTTAATATAAAACTCCATAGCTTTTTCCACCCTTTCCCTCGGGTGCCTCTGAACCTTTTCCAGGGCCTTTAAATATTCTTCCCGGTCAAACTTATATTTTTTGGCCTGCTTCCGGAAAAACTTGTAGTCAATCTCCTCGCCTTCAAAGAAGAACTGCTCGGTAAGAATATTTCCGGCATGCTCGCCCCCTATATAAATAGGCGCAACCACATCCCACATCCCGTTCTTGCATTTATAGAGCTTATATGTTCCCTGGGGAACATTTTTAGTAAGGCAGGTATCGCTTTCCTTGCAGTGTTTTTTAGTTTCAGGATGCTTACGGTGAAATTTAGTGCATATCTCCTGCCAGCCTGTAGAGACCAAAACCCTGCCCTTAAGATCAATTACAGCGGCACCTATCCGGGTAAGGTCATAAAAGTCATCCATTATGGCCTGGATGGCAGGGATATCAATTATTTTTTCCAGGTTTATATCCGGGTTCTTCAAAAAAGAATTTCTTTCCTTATTATCTTTTTCTGCTTCCTTCTTTTCCGAAGGAGACCCGGAAGAGCCGCCGGAGCCCATAATACCAGCTCCCATAGGCAGAAGGGGGAGAGTTTGAAAAAAGGCGCTTAAATGGCCCTCTGCTGCCGTTATTAACCTAAAAAGGAAGAGAAGCCCTAAGCAGCAGCTTAAACTTAAAAGTTCCGCAAATTTAATTTTAGTTACTATTTTCATAAGGTTAGCCTTTTATAATTGTGGTTATTATATATATATTAACCATTATAAGTCAAGGAAAATACCAGTTCTAAATAACTTAGCACTTAAAAAAGGAAAAAAAGGATTTCTTAGGTTATCAGATAAAAAGACCCCTTAAAAAAGAATTAACCTTATCAATAAAAAAAGTTAAATTAACAAATTCCGAAATTGAGTTAAAGTAATATATGTATATTTATTCATATACACTAATATGATGACAATATAAATCCATAACCAACAATTCACTTCAACTTAATTATTTTGCCGCTTAGTTAACATAACAATTATTATCGGACATTGATTGAGGGCCTTAAGTAGAGCTTTCCTGTATAACTTTTTATCTTTTGCCGGATTATTGCCCTTTTAAGCCCTTTTTTTTGTTTTTAGGGGTTGGGGGGCCGGGGGTTTCTCTTTAGCTGCTTATTTAAGGGGTTCCTTAAGTTTAACCCTTATTACCTGTTAAATTTTAAGATTTTATCTCTTTTCTATATTTATGATATAAATAGCGGGTTTCAGTATCGGATATTAAAAAGTTCTTTTAAGGTGTAGGCAAAGTTGATTATAAAATAGGAAAAGATCCCCAGGAGTATTGTGTAAACGCAGAAAACCATTGTTTTACCGTTTCTCAGGTGGCGCTTAAGGGTATAGCTGCCGCTGTAGGCCAGGAATGTTAAAAGCAGTATCAGTGCAATAAATATTAAAAGGATTTAAAAACGAGCCTCCGCTTTAAGGGTAAGAAGTTTTTTACTCCCCTTCCCGGCAAAAAACTGGTGGTCGTCCTCCGGAGAAAAGACAGTATGTTCAAGTTCCAGTCTTACCCTGCCGTAATCATATGATGCCCCAAGTGACAGGGCTCCTCCTATGGGCAGTGAAGGGTCCTGGCTTTTATAGAGTGAACGGGTCATGGAAAGGCTCAAGCCATCCACCGGGGGAGAAGCATATATGCCGTAGCTGAAAAGGTCCAGGTTGGCAAAAGTATGGGAGAGGTCATAACTGTCACCGGGATTGCCTGATTCCCTGAACCTTCCGTAATAGCTGCCAATCATTTCTGAAGAGACATTTGAAAGTATGGGCATAAAACCTCTTCTCTCGTCGTCTATGTCGCCGCTTCCCACAATATACCTTATCCAGGCCCCCCCTCTTCCTATGGGGTCAACCTCACCCTCAAAGCTTCCGTAGGCCCCCGTAAGAGAGGAGTTAAAACTTTCTTCCCCGATATCGCCCTCCATTAAATACCTGAAGAGGGAAAACTCCAGCCCCCTGGTCATCTCCCTGGTTAGATTGGCCCCGTAAAGGGCCCGGTTCACCTTGTCATTACCCTCCTCGTACTTTTCGGTAAGGTAATTAATTTCTGCTTTAATAAAGTTAAAATACCTGAAAACCCTGACCCCCCTGCCCTCTATATGGGATACCCCCCTTAAATCATCCCTGTCTGCAACCCCGTACGCCTCAAACCCTATGTCAGCAGGAGCCCGGGCTTCCAGGAGGGCGCCGGGGATACCTGTCCCACCGTCGCTTATTAAAATCCCATCAAGCCAGTTAAGGCTCTGTATTCCCAGAGTAAGGGAAAGGGGCAGTTCGTGAATATCTGCTACCTTTATGTATGCCAGGTCAAAGAACGGAGTGTTGTTTTGAACTCTTTTCCCATCGTAGGTTACATAGGTGCGGGTGGAATCAACTATTCCCGCCGACTGAATCCTGGCCCCTATCTCTATATTATCCTCAAGTTCTGCGGTTAAATAAAAC
The DNA here is from genome assembly GCA_003556865.1 of Elusimicrobiota bacterium. The sequence continues at coordinate 4,189 of PWQF01000301.1, forward strand.
CTGAGGCGGTTCCTTAAGCCGGTAAAAGAACCGCTATCCCTTTCCAGGGACCAGTATTCAAGCTCAAGTTCCTCCCCTATGTCCAGCACTGCTCCCTGAACGGAAAGTGATCCCGCAAAAAGAGATAAGAGCGCCGGTAATATATATTTTGTCAGCTTCATGATGGGCTATTATATAATAATAGCTCTTGATTTTCAAACCGCTCTTTCCCCTCCCCTATCTCCCCCTTTTCATTGAAATCGGCCTTAAAATTTATATACTCAGATGAAGAGGTTCCCGGTTCCTATCGCTATCCGGGGTTAATCTGATTATTATATGTTATACATTTAAGGAGAAAGATTAATGAGCAGTAAAGAAAATTTACAAGAGGTAATGGAAACAGCTATACAGATGGAAAAGGATGGAATTAAATATTACAGTTCCGCTGCTGAAAAAATAGATAATGACCCCGCCCGCAAAATGTTTAATTTTTTAATAGAGGATGAAAAACGGCATATTGAAAAATGGAAAGCCGTATCCCGGGAAGAGGATATTAAAGATTCCGGAGAAAAAAAATCAGAAGAACTTCAGCGGAAGATAAAAACAATATTTTCCTCCATACCTGCTGATATCAAGGAAAAGATTAAGGCATCCTCCCGTGAGGCCCAGGTGCTCAGCGGAGCAATAGAAATGGAGGAGAAAGGAATTAAGTATTACACTGAAAAAGCTTCTGAACTTGAGGGGCGTGCCGCGGAGCTCTGCCGGCTTATAGCGCGTGAGGAAAAGACCCACAGGGACCTTCTCCGCAATACCCTTGAATATATTCAGAATAACTGGCACTGGAACGTTGAAACCGAGGAGTGGTTCTTTACCTGATACCCGTAAACGTTTACACCCTCTTTTAATCCTCTTGACATAGGCCCTCTCTATTTATATCATACATTGGTATGCCAGGCGGCATACATATTAAATCCTGCCCGGGAGGAGGTGAAACTTAAAAGGGGCTCGATACAGCTTATTCAAAGGCGGCTTTGCCGCATTTATATATAAAATAAGGTTTAAGGAAGTGAAAAGGAATGACCAAAGGAGGTCAGAGATTATGAAGAAAATTTTAGTTTTATCTTTAGCAGTGATAATGGCTGCAGGGATTGCAGCCCGCGCCCAGGTATCGGACGTATCCAGGAGAATGGCCGGTTTAAACCCCCACCTTGTGGGAGTGGTTTCCGATGAGTATTCGGATTTTATGAGAGTAAATACAGCCAACATTCTTGATGTTGACGGCAAGAGGCTTTACACCAACCTTTCGGGCCTGGATACAACGGGCAACAGTTTTCTCCTCGGTGGTGTATCTTCTTTCGGCATGGGTAAATTAGGCGGATTTGCCATGATGAACAACTCAAAAATAGAAGAAGATATACATAACTGGATTCCTGGCGGAATTGCTGCCGGCCAGACAGGTGATTTCAGCAATGCCCCCGGCGCTGAAGGTGAGTACGAATTTTCGGATTCAAACAATCATACCGAAAAAGTAAGCGCAGATGCCTATGACAGTATAATGGATATGAATATGGATATCCTCGTGGGAATTGGCACCCTGGATATAGGTGAACTAGGACTCAGGCTGGCCTACAGAAAAGATGCTGACAGCGACATTGAAAGAGATTACTCCTACTCCTACAGCCATGCCACGGATCAGGATGATTACCTTACAATGGATTATTCTTCAACTCTTACCCGATACGAGAGCAATATCATAATTGCCCCTTCCATCCGCGGCCTCCAGGTTATGGGAGCCGATATAGGGGGGACAGTTGAGATAGGAACAATAAAATCAGTGAGTTCAATGGAAGTTGATTCTGATTTTACCCAGGGTGTGAATTTTGCTCCTGCCTTAAGAACTCCCCACTTTTTTGCCGGTCTCGCTGATGATTATGCAAGAGAGTTATCTGTGGAAAGAGACGAGGAGCTCACCGGTCTGGCACTGGGTTTCGGGATAGACGGCTCCTACCGGTTAAATGAAAATGCAAATGTTAAAGGCGCTTTTATGATGAGAACCGGCAGCGCAAGCGGTGAGGAAAACTACTCATGGGTTGATGAAGTAACCAGGGCAGATGCGCTTGATACAAACGTAGGAAAAGTATCTTATAAGCAGGATACCGACGTTGAAAATAAATTAAACCAGATAGCGGGCATTATAGGAGTGGAAAGAAATATCTCCTCCGATCTTCTTATGGGAATAGGAGTTGGGTTCTCCCGCATGAGCTTAGAGGAAATACGTGAGGAAGAGCGCGGAGAAAATACAGATCTGGCCGGGGTTAAAACTTATGACGCCACAACAGAGGAGACCACTACTCAGACTTCAGATACTTCTATTGCTTTTCCCATAAGTCTGGAATGGAAGGCAAACGGATGGCTTAAGGCACGCATGGGAGCCAGCTATATGATGAACTTTTCCAGCGCGGAAAGAGAAATTGTAACCACTACTTACGATATGACCGATTCTACAGATAAGAACGCTGATGCGGTTAACGTGGAAAAAGAGAAGGTAACGCCAAGACCCGTAGGCACGTGGAGCAGAGCCCAGGTAACCCCTGTTATGGATCAGGTCTCTTTTTATGCCGGTCTGGGAATACAGGCTACCGACACACTGACCATAGACCTGGTTAACAATAACCAGAACCAGTTAGACTTAAGCAACTGGCAGCTTGGAGCAACGCTGAAGTTCTAAGCTTAAAAGCTTAATACCCCCCTTAAAACCCCGTCCCGGGATTCCTTTCCGGGACGGGGTTTTTCTTTAGATAAAAGTATTTTCAATGCTCATAACTTTTATCCTTTTTTATCGACTAATGAAATCGCTTACAAAAACACTTGACAAACTAAAATTATTTTTCTATAGTTAGCTTGATTTTAATGAACTCCCCGCGAAAGGAGGTGATGGAAAAGCTAAAAGGGGAATCAGAAGCAACGCGGCAACGCCGCTTTACATATATAAGATTGTAATAATTAAAGGAGGAATTAAATGAAGAAACATTTAATACTGGTCGTTTCACTTATCCTTTTCGCCGGTTCTCTTGCTATAGCAGAAGAAAGAACCGGTCTGGGATTTGAATACGGCGGCGGATACCTCTTACCCCTGAACGACTATGAAATGCGTTCAGTTCAGTCTTTTGCCTTAACAATGGATCTTTCCGAAAACCTTTCGGCATCCATATTCAGGGCAGAAGGACAGATAAGAGGCGAAAATTCCTACACCGGGGAAGATGACGGCACCAGCCCTTCGGCTCAGGTGGAAGATATGGACTTTACGGTTATTAACACCGGAGATATGTCTATCACCGGCTTGAGGTTCAAGCACGCGCTTCCTATGGATCTGCCGCTTAAGGCAGGACTTGAAATAGGCACCGTTCGTTTTTCAAACGGCAATCACAGTTTCAGGTCCACCGGAGGATCCGGAACCCCTGCCGCCACCGGCACACCTGCCGATGACGTAAACTGGGGAATGGCAGCTCTGGATACACTTGACGGTTCATATCCTGTTCTTGGCCTTCTGGCCGAAGCAGAACTTTTTTCGCATTCTACAGAAACAGTAACTGTTTCAGTGGGCGCGGGATTAGCCTTCAGGATAGTATCGATTCCGGAGAGGTATGCTCTGGGTTTTGAAGAAGCTGAATATGCCGACCCTAACGACATAGAAGAGATTGACGCTGTAAGCAGCTTCAACACTCTTGCCGTAACAGTCGGGCTGAATATAGGCTTCTAAAGAAGTAGGAATAGTTTAAGTTAAGAAATTAAGGAGTATTAAAAAATGAAAAAATTACTTGCAATTTTAGCAGGAATTATGTTTTTGGCCGGCGGAAGCCTTATGGCGGATAATATTTGTTTCTCATACGGAACAAATTTCTTCAGCCCTTCTGACAGCGCACTGCTCACCACAAACGGAACAACATCATCCCTTGAGTGGAAAATGGGCGACGGAATGACTCTGGCCGTGGTAAACGAGCAGACAGTTCTTGATGATGGTGTCAATAATGACGGAATGTTAACTGTAAGGGGCATCAGGATAACCCAGTCAGTAATAAACCGGGTTCGCATAGGTTTGGGCCTGGGAGCTGGAATGGTTAACCCCGGAACTATCGTTGGTTTAGCTGTTGAAAATGAATCAGTTGTAGACGTTATGGGTGAAGTCACTATGTTTGAAAGTTCAAGCGACACTGTTTCCGGTTCGCTTGTTGCAACAGTCGGAGCCAGGTATATGAGGACCCCTAACAGTGCTCTTATTGATGACCTGAACGGCTCAAACCTGGGCCTTGCAGTGAAACTGGGCTTCTAAATAAGTAATGAAGTTTACGGCTTAAATTAAGCCTTGCCCCGCTCCGGTGAACTTATTGCCGGGGCGGGGCTTTTAAAATAATAATGAATTTAAACTTAAAAAGACTGGCACTTAAACTTATTTTAAGCGCCCTTCTCTTTTACCCGGCAGCCGGCGTATTTGCTAATACGACGGAAACAGTTGAGCTTCTTACCGGCCAGGGTGAAGGAACCTGGGGTACCGGATCCAGTAATCCCCAGGACCCCTTTAATACCTGGTATACGAATTCAAGAGCCCAGTCCGTTTACCTTGCCTCAGAGTTAACAGATGCCGGCATTCCTCAAACCAGTTTCACTTCGCTTCATTTTAAATGTTACCAGGAGCCGGGCCGTGACAACCTTAAAGACATTCGCATACATATGAAACATACTTCCGATGATACTTCTACCGCCTGGGATGGCGACATAAGTGATCCTGCCGGGGACTGGACACTTGTATACGGCCCGGAGGATGTACTTCCGGCTGAGGGCCAGTGGTATGAATTTGAACTTCACACTCCGTTTGAATGGGATGGAACCAGCAACATTATGATTGACATCAACCGCGATGATAGTAATTATAGGTCAGGCGGAGGTATGTATGTAAGAACGGGCCTCTCCCAGCGAACTTATGCCGCGCGAAGAGACTGGGTTGACTGGACAAATGATTTGGCTTTGCACCAGATATTAAACCATGTGCCAAGTATGAAAATCACATATATCCCAGGAGGACCTGAGATCTCACTCTCAACGGGTTCTCTTTCCTTTACTGCAGTCCAGAACGATGATCCTCCGCCATTTCAATCATTTGTAATAACAAATACAGGGCATGAAGACTCCCTGTTAAGGTGGCAGGCCTCAAGCGACTCCTCCTGGCTTAAAGCCATCGCACCCAGAAGGAACAGGCTTCCCGGAGGAGAAAATCAGGAAATTGATGTTTCTATATACCACTCAAAACTGGAAGTCGGCACCTATCACGGCCAGATCACCGTATTCGATCCCAACGCATCCAACAGCCCCAAGGTCATAGATGTTACCCTTGAAGTTTTGCCTCCGCAGCTGGTAGAGGTCTCTTCTACCTATTATATCCGGGGACCTTCCGTTAACGGAGCCGCGGCCTCTGCAGTTGACAGCTCCGGCAACATAATAGTTACCGGTACGGGCGACGGGGACTTTATGACAGTAAAGTATGATTTTATGTTTAGCAAAACCCTCTCCACCGCTATATTTCCGGATACCGGGAATACCGATATAGGATATGCCGTGGCCGTTGACTCAGATGATAATATAATCCTGGGCGGTATTCACAATGAAGATGCTGTAATTGTAAAATGCGATCCGGATTTAGATATACTGAATGTATGGACCGATGTCGGTCCGGGATTTAATGCTGTTGCGGATTTAACTGTTGACTCAGATGATAATATCGCGGCAATCGTTTTAAATGACGGCTCCTTTTCCACAATTAAGCTTGATCCGGGATTGAACCCGTTGGGACCTTCGGCGCCCTTTCCGGGAGAAGCCGGGGGAGTTGCAGTTGACCATAGCGGGAATATAATAGTCACGGGCAAAAGCGGGGATAATTACCATACAATAAAATATGACAGCAGCTTAACCCCTATATCTTCTGCAAGCAGTTCAGCGTCCGGGAAGGCGCACGGAGCTGCCGTTAACAGTAAAGGGGATATCATTGTTACAGGGGAAAGTGAAGAGAGTTATTACACCGTACTCTATGATTCAGACCTGAATAAAATATCCTCTGCCTCTTACCGCCGCTACGGCAGCAGCGCAGCAGCATACGGGGTGGCGATTGACAGCAAGGATAATATAATCATTACAGGTGAATGCGG
>PWQF01000251.1 GCA_003556865.1 Elusimicrobiota bacterium
CAATATTTTAAATGAACCTTATTCTATTTACGCTGACCTTCCCGGTTCCTCTGCCGGGGTGTATGATATGCCGGGCAGAAATTTTATGATGGGCTTAAGCTATGATTTTTAGATTTAACCTTAATTTTATTAGACTAAAAAATATACTTTTTTTCCTTTTTTTATCTTTTTTAATTGGATGTGAGTCTCGGGATTCCGGCAGCATAACTGCCGTAGCATCAACCACCCATATAGGTGTAATTCTAAACAGTGTGGGGGGAGATCACATTGATACCTCAACCATACTCCCGGGCGGGATCTGCCCCGGCCATTTTGATTTGAAACCCTCGGATATGAAATCTTTCTCGGGCGCTGATATTATATTCTACCAGGGCTGGGAACCCTGGATTAGAGGTTTAATAAATTCAGAACAGGTCCGGGTTTCCCGAAAGGTTAATATACCTGCGGAGGGAAACCTGATGCTGCCGCCGGTACATATATCAGCGGTAGGGGAGATTGTTGAAGTGCTTAAAGAAAAAGATCCAGAAAATGCAGAGGCCTATGAAACAGCTGCCGCTGAATATATTAATGATATACAAAAAACAGCCGGGGAAATATTAAAGCAGACAGAAGAATTCAGTAAAAGAAAGGTTGTTTCCTCCCTGCATCAGAAGGATTTTCTCAGGTGGCTGGGGCTGGAGGTTGTCTATACTTATAAAAGAGCGGATGAGATGTCTCCCGGGGAGTGGCAGAGGGTGATATCTAAGGCGAAAGAAGAAAAAGTTTCGGCAGTTATAGATAACCTCCAGAGCGGCCCCTATGACGGAAAGATTATATCGGAGGAAGTTGGCATAAGCCGGATATCTATCTCGAATTTCCCCCTGGAAAACTCATATATTTTAACTCTGAAGAATAACTTCAGTAAAATTAAGGAAACCTTAAAAGAAAGCGAGGTTAACTTAAAGTGAATATAGTTGAATTTAAAGATGTAAATGTTTTTTATAAGGGGAATACCGCCTTAAAAAATATAAACCTGGATATTGCAAGCGGCTCCCTGGTTTCCCTCATAGGACCCAACGGGGCCGGGAAGTCCACTCTGCTTACCCTGATAAACGGATTCTCCTCTGCAACCTCCGGCACAATTAATATCTTTAACCGGAAAATAGAAAGGGCCAATGCAGGGGAGATAAGGAAAAGGATAGGGTATATATCCCAGGAATCTGTAGATGACCCCCGCGCTCCGGTATCGGTATATGAGGCGGTTTCCATAGGGAGGATAGGAAAAAGGGGTCTTATGCGCAGGCTCAACAGCGAGGATCATTCTGCAATTAAAAGGGCTATAAGATCCGTGGGGCTGGAGGGGTTTGAAGGACGCCCGGTGGGCCGGCTGTCGGGGGGGGAGAGGCAGAAGACAGCTATTGCCCGGGCACTGGCCCAGGAACCGGAAATTATGCTTATGGACGAGCCCACAAGCAGCCTGGATTTAAAGGCCGGGAGGGAAATAATAGGCATTATAGACGGGATATACAGAGAAAAGAAATTAACCATTATATATGTTACCCATATACTTCATCATATCCCCTCATCCTGTACGGAGACTGTTATGCTGAAAAAGGGCCAGATAATATGGAGGGGAGCGCATAGAGATACTTACAGCCGCCGGTTGATATGCAGTCTCTACGGACTTCCGGAAAATTATTCCCCGGATAACCTGATAAAATTAAGGGATGATAAAGTGAGCGGAGATGAACGCTGCTATGTATGATATACTCCGCTACTCTTTTATGCAGAGGGCGGTTCTGGCTTCAGTGCTGGGGGGAGCAGTCTGCGGCATAGTGGGGGTATGGGTGATAATGCTGGGAATACCATTTGTGGGGGTAGCTATGGCCCACGCTGCATTTGCCGGGGCTCTTCTGGGACTTTTAATAAATGTGGATCCTATTCTCTCCGGATTTATATTTTCTATTTTTTCAGCTTCCCTTATAGGTCCGGTGGCGGACAGGGGGGATTTTGAACCGAACCTTTCTACCGGTATAATTTTTTCAATTGTACTTGGCTTAGCCTTTCTTTTTATGGGGCTTATAGAAGGGCCCAGGGCAGATGCCATGAGATATATCTGGGGAAGCATACTTACGGTATCCCCTAAAGATATAACTCTTCTTGCTGTAACCGCCGGTGCGATAATGCTCTTTCTGGTGCTCTTTTTCAAGGAGATACTGGCAGTTCTTTATGACCGGAAAACCGCCCGGGCAGCCGGTATTCCGGATAAAGCTGTTTTCTATGTTATACTATTTATGTGCGGCGCCGCAGTTACCCTTAACCTTAACACGGTTGGCGGAATCCTGATCTTCAGCCTGGTTATATCCCCCCCCGCAGCTGCCTACCAGCTTACCTATAACCTTAAAATGATGCATTTTCTGTCAGCTGCATTCGGAGTTATATCCTGCCTTCTGGGTCTTGCTCTATCCTATGCATTCAATCTGCCCTCCGGGGCAATGATAATAATTATATCCGGGTTCATATTTATTTTAAGTCTGGCCTTTTCACCTAAAAGAAGAATAGCTTATGGACGGACATAG
>PWQF01000188.1 GCA_003556865.1 Elusimicrobiota bacterium
GACAGTGATACAATGAAATTTGACCCGGTAAACAATCCGGCTGCATCAATGACAGGGGGTGCGGGACCGGCAGCTGCCAGGGTAATAAATGAAAAGGGGAGCAAAATAGTTCTTACCGGAATGGTCGGACCCAATGCTGTAAGCGCTCTGGCGCAGTACGGCATAAAAGCAGTTACCGATACTTCAGGAACAGTAAGAGAAGCCGTGGAGAAGTATCTTAAAAGTAAAAATCCCGGGAGTAATTAATTTCACCGGATAATATTATATAAATTTAAGCCTATTCCTTTTAAAAGGGCCAATTTTGATTTTGTCCTGATAATATCCGGGAAATGAAAAAGTAGTCGTTAATTTAAAATTATGGAGAGTAGAACCTAAGGCTGAGAAAGGTAAGTTTAAAATATTTGAAAAAAGGAGGTGATTAGTATGCCAGCAGGAGACAGAAGAGGCCCGGAGGGTCTTGGACCTATGACCGGCCGGGGAGCCGGATACTGCGCCGGTTACCCTGTCCCGGGATATATGAATCCCGGTCCCGGAGGGGAATATTCCGGTTATGGCAGAGGCTTCGGAGGCCGCGGCGGAGGAAGAGACGGCGGCCGCGGCCGGCGAAACTGGTATTATGCGACAGGCCAGCCCGGATGGGCGAGGCCGGCCGGAGGGTTGCCGGCCCGGGGAGCACCGGCCCCTGACTATCCCCGGCAGGTGAGCCCGCAGCAGGAAACCGAAGCGCTTAAAGAAGAAAGCAAGTATATTAAAAAGAAGCTTAAGGATATTGAAAAACGGATAAAAGCGCTTCAGAAAGAAAAAAAGGATAGTGAGTGAGGGATTGGCGCAGGAAGCAGTTTAATCTGCTGCTTCCTGCGCTGTAATAAAGGAGAAAAGAAGAATAAAAGTTTATACTTTTACTGCAGAAGGCAGCGTAAAGAAAGCCTTAAAGGCAGTTAAGGAAGGTAAATTAACAGTTTCAGACGGACCTACCGTGGAGAGTCATTTCGGAATGGATAGTGAGGTCTAAGTAAGAAGTAAATTTTTTAAACAGTTTTTAATAATGCCAATTTTTAAATATAAATGTTCAAGCTGCGGCAATGATTTTGAATACCTTCTTTTATCCGGAAAAGATGAGGAAATTAAATGTTCTTCTTGCGGAAGCTTGAATGTAGAGAAACAGCTTACGGTTTTCAGCAGGTTTAAAAGTTCGAGGGGCTCGGGAAGGCCCGAAGCTGGATGCTGCGGAGATAAAGGCAGCTGTGATAACCCCAAAAGGTGCTGTGAATCATGAGGGCTCTTATTTTATATGACAACAAAAGGTATTTAAAAGGATGGGAAAAGGGATGGGGTTTCTCCCTTCTTGTAGAGAACGGCAAAAATCAAAGGCTCCTTTTTGATACCGGGGGTAATTCAAAAAAACTGCTAAGGAATATAGAGATGGCCTCTATAGACCCGCAAAGTATTGAGGCAGTTACCTTTTCTCATAAAGACTGGGACCATAAGGACGGGGCCGAAGGTTTTTTAAAGATTAATAAAAAAGCCCATGTATATATTCCCCGCAATTTTGATGAAACATTTAAAAAAATGGTTGAAAAGTCCGGCCACCCTTATAGTTTGAGCGGTTACTCAAAAAACGAAATCATACAAAATGTTTATGCTACCCCTTTATATTCAGTTCCGGGCAGCCCTGAAGAACAGGGCCTGGTTATTAAAGCAAAAGAAAAACTTCTTCTTATCACGGGATGCGCCCATCCCGGGATTTTAAATATGGTAAGGGAGGTTAAAAAAATTTTCGGGATTAATGTGTCTATGATCTGGGGCGGGTTTCATATGAAAGATTTTTCCGAAGATAAAGTAAAAGGTTTAATTAATAATTTAAAAGAAGAAGGCGTTAAGAAATTTGCTCCGTGCCACTGCACCGGAGAGAGCCAGATAGCGTTATTTGAAAAGATATGCAGAGATGATTTTATAAAAACCGGCAGCGGAAGAGAGATTATATTTTCCTGTAAAGGGATATAGATGAAAAAAATAGCGGTAGCTTCGGGAAAGGGAGGGACCGGTAAAACAACAGTTTCGGTAATGATAGCCAGGCTTCTTTCACAGGAGTATAGGGTTCATCTTCTGGACTGCGACGCAGAGAACCCGGACTGCCACCTATTTTTGGAGGGAAAAGCCGAATCCCGCCGGGAAGTAAATATTTTTTATCCGGTTATAGATAAAAATAAATGCACTTTCTGCGGAAAATGCCAGAAGGTGTGCGAGTATAACTGCCTGCTGGTGATAAAAGAGAATATAATGTTTTTCAGGGAGCTATGTCATCCCTGCAGGGGCTGTCTTGTGGTATGTCCCGAGGGCGCCGTAAGCGAAGGTCGCCGCCGGGCGGGCGATATCTTCTCTTACCCCTGCCTCAACAATATATATTTTGACTACGCCCTTATGGATACCGGGGAAGCCAGGGTCAATCCTCTTATTGAAGAGTTGAAGAAAAGAATCAGAAATGAAGCTGACTTTGTGATACTTGATTCACCTCCGGGGGCCAACTGCCCTATGGTGGAGACGGTCAATGGAAGCGATTATGTCATTCTAGTGACC
>PWQF01000125.1 GCA_003556865.1 Elusimicrobiota bacterium
CAGGCCGGCAACAGTTACTGGGATCCTGTGGAAAATAAGCAGGGATCCCCCGTATCCAGCGGGGTATAAATTTATATAATTGAAAGCGCCGGCAACAGAAAAAGCGGAAAACTGATGATAATAAGATGAAGAATATTATAATGAAAAAGATTTTAATTACTGCACTTTACCTTCTTTTATTAACCGGGCCCCTGTTCGGGATGTTCGGGTCGGGGCCGGGAAGCACCGGGTACGATTACCTTAACCTTCCCCTGGGAGCCCGAAGGAGCGCAATGGCGGCGGGGTCGGCTGTAACCGGGGACTGCGACGTATACTGGTGGAATCCGGCATCCCTGGTTTATGTGGAAAGGCCTGTGGCCGGTCTTATGTATAACAGTTATATAGAGGGAATAAGCCAGCAGAGGGCCGGTTTTACCTTCCCTATGGAAAATATGTCGGTGGGGGCTCTTAATATCAATATGATTCAATACGGGGAGATAGAGGGCTATGACTGGGAGGGTATAAGCAGGGGGAATGTAGAGGCGGGAAGTTACAGCTTATCTTATTCCCAGGCCCGCCGCTTTTCTCCCGCTTTGAGCGGGGGGCTGAGCTTAAAGCTTATATACGAGCAGCTTGAGGATGAGAGCGCCTTTGCTGCCGCTTTTGACGGCGGTACAATAATTGAAGTCTACCCCGGGGTTAAGCTGGGGGGCGGCTGGAAGAACCTGGGAATGAGCGGAAATTTTATTGATGAGGCTCCTTCCCTCCCCCTCTCTTTCTTTGCAGGGATGGGGCTCAGGCTTAATCATTTTATACTGCTGGCGGGAGATTTAAATTTTATTGACGGAGAATTTAAGATTGCTTCCGGAGTAGAACTGGACTTATGGAATACTTTTTTTTTCCGGGGCGGCTGGGACAGTTTTACGGGGCTGGATGAGGCCTTCAGGGCCGGGGCCGGGTGGAAATTTTCCGGAACCAGCATAAACTATGCCTACGCTCCCTATGACCGCCTGGGAAATACCCACAGAATGGATGTCAGCTTTAAGTTTGGCCGTCCGCCGATGATAGAAAGGATTTACAGGAGAGGACGCAGCCTTTACCGGGATGAGGATTACCGTGAAGCCTGGGTGGAGTTTAACAAGGTTAAAACTTTAAACCCCAGGTATAAGAGGGCAGCATACTGGCTTGAAAGGACAGAAGAAATAATAAGGGAAAAGGGCAGGTGAAACGATGCCGGTATTGACAAAGAAAAAAATCCGTGTTATTTATTTAGTGGGAGTAAGTAATTCCCTATGTAAATTTTATAGCCTGCTGATAAGGGCAACCGCCGGGTAACCGGCGGCTCGCAAAGTCACAGCTCCGGTTTTGCCGGAGGGCTGGGCTGCCGGTAGGATGTTTAAGCTCTGCATTTAAGTGCAGGCTTGTAAAGCATAACAGCCGGTTTGCCTTATCAGGCGACACGGCTGTTTTTTATTTAAATTTTATGAAAAAGTTAATTAAAAATATAACATTTGTTTTTATTGCCGCGATCTATTCGGCTGCGGCGTTATGGATAGGCCTGAATGTAGCCCAGGCCGGCCGGGGGGGTATGCCCGGCGCTTTTATGTCCTGGGGAGCCGGGGCCAGGTCCCTGGGGATGGGAAAAGCTTTTGTTTCTATTGCCGATGATGCTTCGGCTTCATACTGGAATCCTGCCGGTTTAAGTAACCTTTCCCGGGCGGAGTTAACTGCCCTCCACACCATTTTATGGGGGGGGACTGCCTATGATTTCATAAGCTATGTCCAGCCTATTGAGCTGGGGGGAACCCTGGGGTTCAGCGGGACCAGGCTTTTCCTCGAGGGAATAGAAGGAAGAGACGAGTATAACAGAAAAACCTATGATTTTGAAGATGTTCAGAGCGCTTACGGGGTATCCTACGGGCAGAAAGTACTGGAAAACCTTTCAATAGGGGGCGGGTTTAAGAGGATGACCCATACATTGGATGACCATACAAGCGGGAATTATACTATGGACCTGGGAGTTCTTTATTCGCCTATTGATGATTTAAGCCTGGGTATGAACCTGCAGAACCTTTTTGCCATACAGTTTGGGGACAGCACCGAATCTACGTTGCCTATGAACCTAAGAATGGGAGCCAGCTACAATCTTTTAAGGGACAGGCTTACTTTGGCTTTGGACCTGGCAACTTCTGTATACGGATGGTCAATGGGTATGCCTGCATTTTTAGGCGCCGAATATAACGCCCTGGATTTTCTGGATCTCAGGTTTGGAATAGACAGCGAAGAAATAAATATAGGGTTTGGTTTAATGTACGAGGATTACGGTCTGGATTACGCCTATGCGGCTCACGACCTGGGAGGTTCCCACAGGATCTCGGCTACGGTTAAACTGGGAGAGTCGGTAGACAGGGTAAGGATAAGAACTGCCCGAGCTCACGAGGCGGAGGGAGATACCCTGTACAGGGCCGGGTTATTCCGGGAATCGGCAAGAAGTTACGAAAGAGCATACAGTCTTGTGCCCGAAGACCGGGATATTGCCCGGAAGTTAAGCCTGATGAACAGAATTGCCCAGGTCATACCGGTGAGGGACG
>PWQF01000275.1 GCA_003556865.1 Elusimicrobiota bacterium
GGAAAGGTCGCTTCTTCCCGAGACCTGCCAGAGCCCGGTTATGCCCGGCCTGATATTAAGCCTCCTTTTTGCCTCCTGGTCGTAATGTTTTGTTTCCCTCAGCACCTGGGGGCGGGGCCCCACCAGGGACATATCCCCCCTGAGAACATTAAAAAGCTGGGCAATCTCATCCACCGAATACCTGCGGATAAAAGCCCCCACCCTGGTAATCCTGGGATCCTTTCTTATCTTAAACATTGCTCCCGGAGCCTCATTATACTTCATAAGCTCCCCAAGCCTGCGGTCAGCGTCGTCAACCATTGAACGAAACTTAAAAAAAGGAAAATTCCTGCCCCGGAACCCCTTGCGGGTATGGGAATAAATGACGGGTCCCGGAGAGTCCATTTTTATCATAACTCCAAGAAGTATAAGCAGGGGGGCAAGGAAAACTAAAATTACCATTGATACCGTAATATCCATTATTCTTTTAAAATAATAATTGACCGGTTCATGGAGGGGGTGCTTAAGGTTCAGCACCGGTATGCCGAAATAGCGGTCATAGCTCAGTTCACCCATCTTAAGCTCCAGCATATCCGGGACCATCTTAAAATCCACATCGTTTCTCTCGCAATAATTAAGCAGTTCCATTACCCTGCCCCGGTCCGCATCCATATCCACCAGTACAATTTCCCCCATATTATTTTCAGAACAGATTTCTTTAACGGCTGCAATATCTATTCTTTCCATAAAAAAGAGATCGTAATTGCCCGACCTGGCTATATTTTTCTTAAGCCTTTTTTTGGATTTTTCCCCTCCTATTATAAGTATGCCGGGACTGCCGGCCATAGGAAAGAATATCCGCCGGGCAAAATTTTTAACCAGGCGGTGGGATATGTATGTTAAAATAATGCTTAAGAAATAAGCATAGGCAAACATCAGGCGGGAGTAAGAATACTCCCTGTACATAAAAGTGCCGGCAGTCAGAACAACAAAGGCCACGGTAGAAGATTTTATTACGGCCAGAAACTGGTCTGTCTTATATATCATACGGTGGCTGTCGTAAAGCCCGGCCCATTTAAATACCATAATGAAGAGAAATATTACCAGGGGCATTATTCTAAGGTAACTGGACATAGGCGGGGCGGCAGCCCCCGGATGAAGTAAACTGAATTTAAACCTTAAGCTGTAAGCCAGGTAAAAAGTGAAATATATTGCTGCAGCGTCAGCAGCTATTTGAAGCAGCAGTATTATAAAATTTTTAGCTTTCTTGTTCATCCTGAATCAGGAGCGGCTGTAATCATCTTCAACTCTTTCAATATCCTCTTCGTTTATCTTATCACCCAGTGCCAGCTCCAGTATCTTAAGCTCCTCTTTCCCCGGATTGGATGCCCTGTGAAGGGTGCCGGCGGGTATGGTTATGCTCTGCCCGCAACTCATCTCTTTTTCCGCATCTCCTTTTCTTACCAGACCCCTTCCGCCGATAACCGTCCATATTTCATCCCGGCACCTGTGCCTCTGCAGACTGAGTCTCTGTCCGGGTTTTACATAAAGGACCTTAACCTTATAACCCTCCCCCTCCTCCAGAACCCGGTACCCCCCCCAGGGACGGCACTCGTCACGGTGCCTCTTTACCATTTCTGATTCCCCCAGTTTCCTGACTATTTCCCCCACCTTCTGACCGCTCCCCTTCTTTACCGCCAGCAGGGCATCCGGGGTATCGGCAATTATAAGGTCCCTGAGTCCAGCCCCGGCAAAAAAACGTTTCTTATCAGAGTAGACAAATATATCCCTGCAGTCCACAAATTCGGCTTCTCCCTCAGAATAATTTTCACCTTCAGCTGACAGGGCATCTTTAACCGATTCCCAGCTGCCCAAATCGTTCCACTCTCCTTCAAAGCCTACTACTGCCGCAGCGGATGTTTTTTCCATAACCGCATAATCTATGGATATATCCGGCAGCTGACTGTAAATATCCTTCAGGTTGCTTCTGTCCGGCTTAAGTTCACTGAAAAGCTTTACCAGGCCGGGGCAGTGTTCTGAAATCTCTTTTTTCATTACCGAAACCTTAAAGACAAATATCCCCGCGTTCCAGAAATAGTCTCCGGACTGAATATAGCTGCGGGCGGTTTCCGGACCCGGTTTTTCCTTGAAATCCTTTACCTCCCATCCTTTGCCCAGCTCTTTACCCTTGCATATATACCCGTATCCCGTGGCCGGGTATGTGGGTTTTATGCCAGCGGTTACTATGTAGCCTTTTGAAGCCAGGTCCGCAGCCCGGGTTAAAACCCGGTTAAACTCTTCTTTTGGTTTTATTATATGGTCGGCCGGAAGAACTGCAGCAATATCCCCGTCCTGCAGCCCGGCAATGCCCAGCGCCACGGCAGGGGCGGTATTCCTTGAAAGGGGTTCAAGTATGATGTTTCCTCCCCTCTCCTTAAGCTCAGGAAGCCGGGATTTTATTAAAAACCCGGCACTGGAGGCGCCTATAACATACTTGTTTTCAGGGGAAGTTCCTACCCTATCGTAAGCCTGCCGGAGAAGGCTTTTTCCCTGAAACTGCATCAGGTACTTGGGTTTGGCCTTTCTGCTTA
>PWQF01000264.1 GCA_003556865.1 Elusimicrobiota bacterium
CAACGTTGTCGCTGATGGTACAATAGCTTATCTCGTTGAATCCGGTGGCGTTGATCCCAATGCCGCCGTTAGAGGTCACCGTGTTGCCGGTAAGTGTTGAGTTGTCTGCATTAATTCCGTTGCCTGTATTGCCAGTTACTTCATTCCCCGAAAGGGTGGAGTTGGAGGCTGAAATGCCACTTCCATTGTTGTTTTGTATTGTATTATTGGATATTGTTGAGTTTTGCGCAAATAAGCCACTGCCTATTAAAGTGTTAAAACTAAAACTAGCATTGTTTATCGAAGCTCCATGGGAGTTTTCAATAATGGTATTATCAGAAATATTTTTACCACTATTGTTATCAATTACTATTGAGTAATCGTTATCATAAAATATATTGCCTTTTACTGAAAAAGATGATCCAGATGTCGAATAAACACATGTACCTTGTTCATGAACATCTTTGTGGTTAGAAAAGTTGCAGTTTTCTATTAATCCAAAACTATTCCCTGTCGCAAAAATGCCAAAAGTATTGTTATTAAATATGCTATTTGTAATTGTTATTTCTGTGCTGTTTTCTGCATGAATACCATTACTTTGACAACCGCTTATATCAAGATGATCAATATCTGCTATAGCTTCCGACAAGCTAACCCCCGTTGTGCCACCCGTAATCCTTCCGTGTGAAAGCGATACGGTGTTACTTTCAGAGCGTATGGCGGTGTGTGCCCCGCTAATTCTGAAATATGACAGCTCAGCCGTTGAGCCGCTGCGGAAGTAGAGCCTGTTAAAACCGTTACCCTCGTTATCCCTGAAAGTGATCGAGTCACCCTCTGCGCCATGGGCAATAAGGGTTCCGTCAACAGAGAGTTGATGCGTGGGATCAATGATAACCGTAACTCCAGGCTCAATGGTGAGAGTCACGCCTGATGCAACTGCGAGGTTACAGTCCTGCAGGTAGTATGGGCTGTTCTCTTTTGTCCAGGTGGTGTTTTCGGTGAGGACACCGCACACCTCCATGCCTACAAAACCCTCAAGCGGTATTTTGATAACCGGCTGATACGGGTCGTTGCTTTCGATAAAAAGGGTATCCTGGTATAACCCGGGTCCTGAAGCATTGTAATTGATAGTAAAATGTATGCTGTCGCCGGCAGCAAGGGTGGCCGGGGAAATGTTGATGTCATACTCGGGAAGATTATTATATATGTTGGTAATGTTTACTTCATCACCACCCTGGTTAATTAAGTAAAGCTTTTCGCTTCCGCTTTCTCCATTAAAGCTTAAATAATCAATAGTCCAAAAGTTCTCCTTAGAAACAATCAAATAACTAAATAACTCATTTTTATAAGCAGTACTTATACAGCGAGCAGAATGGCCTCTTTTCTGATTATCAAATGCTACATGAACAGAACCATCATTATTATAACCCAAATATCTAGCCACTGCACTATTAGAAATATTTTCAGAAGAACTCCAAAAAAAACCTGCATGCCCTATCCCTCCAAATATTCCGTCTTCATGGCATGTTCCTCCTGGTAAAGCTGAATAACTAAAGCTATCATAACCGTAATGAATCCCAATATCATCCCATCTTGGATGTTGGGTTGTAGCACACTCGCCCCCCAATGGCGAGCTAACCTGCCTGCATGATTTAAGCGCGTTACCAACATTATCGGATGTAAACTCAGAATTATTGATTATCCAATTGGTTAGCTCGGTCCACTCCCCATCACCCGGCACTTTCCATCCAACAGGACAAAGTCCGCGGGAGTCATCCACGGCATACCAGTTGTAAAGGGCACCGTATGCTTCAAGTACTTCCTCATCGGAAGCAAGTCCATCAATGCTTGTATGCGGATAAATAGCATAAGCACCCTCAGCAGCTCCGGCCCATTGCGTGTCATCCAGTCCGGTAGGTATCGGATCGTTATTAAGGTATTTGGTGGCGCTGAGATTCTGTCTTAGCCATAGCTGGTCACCAATCTCTACGACATGGTACTTCCGGCCGTCGCGGATGTCGGTAATGGAATCAAATATCTGAGCAAAAGAAGCTTGCTTTGCCAGGAGAAACAATACCGGGAGTATTATCGGGAGTATTAGCCGGGAAGGGATGTTCATATTTATTTCAAGCTAAAAAATATGTAAAAAGCTTATGCTAAAGACAGAACCGGCCGGGTACAAATTAATATTTGGAATACCTGAAGCATTAGCTATTTGTCAAAATAACAATTCCTTAAGTAAAAATATAAAAAAAATGAACCCGCCATTATTAATGGCGCTATTCATTTATATTCTAAATAAGGTTAACTTCAATATGGTTGTTCCAATAAATACCTGATGCAGCTATCGTAACCTATTCTTCAGCAGGTAGCCCGGTGAACATCCAGTTTTCCCATTGTTCATCGAGTGTCGGACTGATATTGGTTTCAGGGTTCTGCTCCCTGTGGTTTACCATAACTGATCGTGTTGCAACGGATTGTTGCAGGTGGTCTGCCAGCTCCCTGTATGATATCTCTCCCCTGGTGGCCTTCAGCATGCTCAGCAGGTGGTAGGTGAACATCCCGTGCTGCTGGTCGCGGTATGGC
>PWQF01000161.1 GCA_003556865.1 Elusimicrobiota bacterium
ATATATGAAAAAAAGTTTCCTGGGTACCTTCTTTCTCCTCAAGAAATTGTATATCATCTATTAGTAAAATAGAGGATCTGACATATTTAAGCTTAAATTTATGGGGGGTGGATTTCCTTAGATTTTCAATCCATTCATTAGTAAATTTTTCACAGGTTACATATAAAACATTTTCATTAGGGTTTTTACTTTTTGCCCTGTGACCTATTGCGTGAAGAAGGTGTGTTTTTCCCAGGCCCACTCCTGCATATATAAAAAATGGATTATATCTTTTACCCGGATCGTCAGATACAGCTTCGGCTACAGCATGTGCAAAGCGGTTGGAGGATGCAACCACAAAATTACTGAAGGTATATCTAGGATTAAAATCTGTTTCCGGAAAAGAAGTTTCAGATTCAGGCTGGTATGTAGGATCAGGCAGAGAGGGTTTCCGGGGCGGCTTATATTCGGCAAGCTCATCCGAAACAGTAAACTTAACCCCCAGCCCTTCTTTCTCTTTTGTATCAGTTGCATCTTTAAGGGCCATGTTAATTTTATTCATATATTTATTCATTCTGTCCAGAAAATATTGATTAGGGACCGCTACCTTAAGTGTATTATCTGAAAAGGAAAGGGCTTTTGTCGGGGGAAACCATAATTCAAAGGTTTCTCTTGGCAAATCTGACTTTAAATTTTCAGTTGTTTTTTTCCATATAATATCAGGATTAATTTGCATTTTATTAACGGGCTTTAAAGAGTTATACACAGGTTATTAACAATGTTAATTAATTTAGAAGTTTAAATTAATTTACTTTTTAAGGATATTATAAAACAAAAATGTTAAAAGTCAAGAAATAGAGCATATTCAGCCTATTTTAACGCAGTTAAATACTTATAAATAAACAATAGAGTAAGGAAACTATAAAAAAGTTAAAATTGCCAGCCTTGACAGGTATAGTAAAATACAATATAATGGGAAAAATTTAATCTAGATAATAAACAACAGGAGCATAATAATGAAAAGGACATATCAGCCAAAAAAACGAAAAAGAAAGAAAAAACACGGTTTCCGAAAAAGAAGTCAGACCAAAAACGGGGAAGCCATACTTAAAAGAAGAAGAAGAAAAGGCAGAAAAGTTCTTTCCAAGTAAAAGTTTGCCCGAATCATTTCAACGGGGGGACCGGCTTGGCCCTCTAACTTCAGAGGTAATAAAAAAGGGGAGTCGTATATATGGGGGGTGGTTAAAAATCATATACCGCCCCGGGTCCGGTCCCCGGCTTTCGGTAGTTACGGCAAAGCGGGTTGGAAAAAGCGTACAGCGCAACAGGCTTAAACGCTGGACCCGGGAAATATTTAGAAGAAACAAAAATCTTTTTGATAATTATGAGGTTGTGATAATATATGAAAAAGGTGCATCTGAACGTGATTTTAATCAGGTAAAAAGAGCTGTAAAAGAGTTATGGAAAAAAGAGATATGGGAAAAGTAGAAAAAGTTTTTATTTTGAGTTTATGTATTTTAATTGATATATATAAAAAAGCAGTATCTCCTCTTATTGGATCCCGATGCCGCTTTTACCCTTCCTGTTCTTCGTATTTCAGGCAGAGCCTTAAATTAAGAGGTGTTATAAAAGGCAGCCTTTACGGAGTAAAGCGTATATTCCGGTGTAACCCTTTTAATCCCGGCGGCTATGACCCGGTAGAAGCAGGGAAAATCTGACCATGGAAAAAAGACTTATTCTTGCGGTTATTGCCTCTGTGGCAATACTCTACCTTTTTCAAGGTGGTCAGCACCGGGAGCCTCCGGCAGTTCCTGTTGACACCCAGGAAACAGAGCCTGCTCCTCCTCCGGCACCTGAACCGGAAATTATTGAGGAAAAAGTAACAGAAGATTTTCCAACGGAAGAGGAAAGTTATCTGGATATAAGCAATGCTAATGTTAATATCCGAATCAGTTCTTTAGGCAGCGGTATTAAAAACTTTTTTATCAGCGATAAAAAACAGGATAAGGTGGATTTGGTTATAGCAGAGAATTCACCTCTTCCTCTTTCATCAGCTTTTGCCCCCCGGCGGAACTGGAATCTGTCCAAGGAAAATAAAGCTGTTATTGCAACCGCGGAAACAGAAAAAGCAGGTTTCCTTAGAAGGTTCAGTCTGGATCAGGAAAATATACTGCACATCTCAAACAGGATAGTAAATTATACCGATACTTCTATTCGTATCAGTATAGATCAGGCCTGGCCTGGGGGTTTGGGAACCACTGAAGACAGAATAGGGGAAAATTTAGATGACAACGAACTGTTTGCAAAGATTGACGGCAACGTACGCCGTGATATAAGTCCAGGGGAATTTTCAGGAAATATAGAGTGGGCTGGCATATACAACAAATATTATTTAGTAGTTTTCTTAAGCCCGGATGAAAGCCTATCAAAGCTTAAGGCTCCTGCATTTGATGAAGAGAGAGGGGAATTCCCATCAATAAGCCTTGAGGGCAGCATAGAGATACCACCCGGAGGAGAAACAGAATTTACTCAAAGCATATATGGCGGGCTTAAAGAATACAGGAAAATACAATCACTTGCCGATGG
>PWQF01000249.1 GCA_003556865.1 Elusimicrobiota bacterium
AAACAGCTTATAAAGAATATAGATAATGCCAGGGATATGGTGATTGAACTGGCAGGTATAATAAGAAAGGGCGATATGGAGGGATGCAGCTGTTCTGATTCTCTTAAGAATGCGGTAATGACTGCCCCTGATGATATTGACTCCGAAGTCAAGGAAAAGCTGAAAATAATAACAGGATAAAATGGGAAACGAAAATGTTATAATTGCAGGTTCAGTGGGTCTGGATGATGTGGAGACCCCCTTTGGCCGCAGAAGAGGGGCCCTGGGAGGTTCGGCAATTTTCTCGGCCTGGGCCTGTTCATATTTTTCTCCTGCAGGTCTGGTAGGTGTGGCAGGGAATGATTTTCCCCGGGAATATATGGATATGCTCAGGCAGAGAAATATAAATACCGCCGGGCTTTTAATAAAAAAAGGAAAGACTTTCCGGTGGAAAGGCCGCTACGGTTATGATTTCAATGTTGCCCAGACCCTGGAAACAGAGCTTAATGTAATGAGTTCTTTTTCTCCCCGCTTACCTTCTGAATTCAAAAATTCAAAGTATCTTCTTCTGGCAAATATAGATCCAGATGTTCAGCTTAAAGTCCTGGATTCCATGACCGCTCCCTGTATAGTGGGGTCTGATACTATGAATTTCTGGATTGAAAATAAGAGAGAAAAACTTTTAAAGGTTATTGAGCGTTCCCATATCCTCTTTGTTAATGATAGCGAGGCGCGCCAGCTGTGCAATGAGCCCAACCTTATAAGAGCCAGCAAAAAGATACTGGAAATGGGCCCTGAAACTCTTATCGTAAAACAGGGAGAATACGGGGCTGCAATGTTTTACAGGAGTAAGGATAAGAAAAATATGGAAGTATTTTCCGCTCCCTCCCTCCCCCTGGAAAAGGTTATTGACCCTACAGGCGCCGGAGATACTTTTGCCGGGGCATTTATGGGTTATCTTGCCAGGTGCGGCTGCGGTGACCGGAATACTTTCAGGTCAGCGGTAGCCTTAGGGAGTGTGGTTGCCTCTTTTGCCGTGGAGGGTTTTAGCCTTGAGAATTTAAAAAAATTAGACAGGGAAAAAATTTCCTGCAGGTTTAAAAAGCTCAGGGATATTTCCTGTTTTGAAAATATAAAGGAGAAAATATGAGAATAGGAAGAAATTTTACAAATATGCTGGAAGCTTCTTTTTTAACAGAAAAGGAGAGAGGGGATCTTAAATCCGGCAGGCTTTCAGTGGGAGATATGGATGCAAGAGTGCAGATAAAGGCCAAGAGAGATATTGTTAACCAGGTTCAGGTGGGTAAAAAGATAGGACTGGACCATATAGAGCTGGACGGGGGGGTGCCGAACCCTTACCTGGAGATGAACGGTGAGGAAATAGAAAAAGCTAAAAGCTGCGCGCTGGAGCATAATATTACTTTTTCTCTTCATCTTCCATACACCTATGTGGGGGCTTCCACGTGCGCTTTTCAGGAGTCTGACCGGGTGATGGCGGTAGATCTGCAGAAATTATATATTGACTTTGCCGCCTCTCTGGGGTGCGAAAGCGTTGTTATGCATCCCGGCTCCGTGCCTTTTTACCAGGCAGCGGGGGAATATGTTAAAATGGTAAATGAGTCTTTATTGAAAACCCTCAGGGAGCTTGCTTCCTATGCCCTTGAAAGAAAGATAGTTTTTCATCTTGAAAATAATACCGCGTTTGATTCAATAGGCGTATATAACAGTGAGCTGGTTGAAAAACTGAGCGCTTTAAAAGAAGAGGGGGGGGATGTTAAATACTGTTTTGATATAGGCCACTGGTTTACGATAGAGCTTCCAATGCATAAATCCAAATTTAGCCTGGAATCAGTTCCGGATAAGCCGGAAGATATTATTGATGAAATACCGGCCTCTTTACTGCATCAGGTGCACCTGAATGATTTTTTTATAAAGGGAAGCGAGTTTAAATTCCATCCGCCCCTGCATTACCAGACAGCCTTTTTAAAAAAAGGGAATTTAGAAAATCTGGCAAAGAAGTTTAAGGAAAAAGAGGTGAAGACAGTTGTGGTTGAAACGGCGGTGAGGGATACCGGCGAGCTTCTGAATGCAAAGAAAATACTTCAGGAAGAGACAGAGTACCTTAACGGGATATTTAAATCATGATCGTTTTTCTTCTTGGTATACCCGGATGCGGAAAATCGGTTTTTTATAAAAGACTGATAAAAAAACTGGAGAAGGAAAATCTTTTTGATGAATTTCCCCGGGTGGATGATTTTCCGAAGCTCTGGGATATATTTATGAAAGATAAAGGGTCGGGCAAATGGGAACGGTGCAGGCCCACAGAAGACGGGGGGTACAAGGTTACCGATAATAGTGTATGGAATGATATTCTTAAGGAAGTTAATAAGGATGTGATTAATCTTAAGAATACCGGCGGGCCCGGGCAAATAATTTTTATAGAGTTTTCCAGGCCGGATTATTTGGAATCCATTCTGGAGAATTTTTCTGAAGAACTTCTGGACCGTGCCCTGGCAGTATACCTGGATGTCCCCTTTGATATTTGCTGGCAGAGAAATCTTCGTCGCCATCAGCTG
>PWQF01000150.1 GCA_003556865.1 Elusimicrobiota bacterium
CCCAAATACCAATAACCCAAATACCAATAACCCAAATACCAATAACCCAAATACCAATAACCCAAATACCAATAACCCAAATACCAATAACCCAAATACCAATAACCCAAATAATATCAACCCAAATAATATCAACCCAAATAATATCAACCTAAATAATAATAAGCCAGGCTTTTTCAAAGAAAATCCTTCAGATAATAGTTCAGATCCCTTTGCAAAAGCCGATTCCCTTTCAGGACTGTACCATACAATCAGTCCCGGTGATAAATACCGGCGTATGATACTTAAGGCTGAATGGGCTGCGGAATATAAGCAATATGATAAAGCAATAAGATTCTTTGAAAGAGCTGCTGAATTGAAGCCGCTCGAAACGATTCCGCGAAAGCGGATAAATGAAATTAATTCAATGCTGGGACGTGACAGAAGAAATATTCTCTTCCCGGGGATAGATTTTGACAAGTCATCTGCATTGATACAGGTCCTTTTGCTTGTTATAATCTATTCAATCATATCAATGATCATTCTGCTTGTAGTTATTCTGTTTAACCGCAACAAGATGGAAAAAGAGGCCGGTACAAGGCAGGAGCTCAAAGAGAAATACCAGACTTTGCTTATGGATTACCTCTTTGATGAAGAGGAATTTACCGAGGTCCCTGCGAAAATAGACAAAATAGCTGCCGACAGATTCAAAAGGAATATCTTACTGGAAGAAATGAAAAGCCTGATTGTTAATCTTTCGGGAGATGCAGCTGAAAAAATGCGCGTACTTTATCATAGGATGAACCTGTCAGATGATTCAAAGATTAAAGCATTCAGTAGAAAATGGCATGTGAAAATAATGGGTTTCCGGGAACTTGCTTTTATGAATATTAAAGATTCAAATGAAGAGATTATCAGATGTCTGCATAGTAATAACAGCCTGCTCAGGGTAGAAGCCCAGCTTGCCCTGGTCCGTCTTAACGATAACGACAGGTTCTCTTTCCTGGATCATCTGCAGAGGCCATTTACAAAATGGGAGCAGATGAATGTTCATGAAATGATAGTTTCCCACAACCTTGAAGTTCCGGATTTTGAAAGATGGCTTGTATCCGACAACAGGACTGTTGTTCTTTTTTCATTACGAATGATCAAGGTATTCAAACAAAAAAAGGCCTGGAATAAAATTGTAATCCTTTTATACTCAGAAGATCAGGAAATCAGAAACACAGCAATATTTGTCCTAGGAGAGCTCAGGATAAAAAAATCAGTACCATTTCTCAAGCATCACTACAAATATGAAGTTTATGAGAATCAACTTGAAATAGTTAAATCCCTTGGCAAAATATCCGATGAATCTTCTCTTAATTTCCTTGTTATAGTGATAGACAAAGAGGAGGATGTGCAGTTACAGATTGAAGCAGCAAAAGCACTTCGTGATATGGGTGAAAATGGTGAAAAAGCCCTTCAGAAGTTAATGACATCTGACTACAAGAATTATATGATCATTATAAAACACGTACTGGATAAACGTATCTGATATGCAGCAAATATTTGAAATACTTGGATGGTTTTTAACCCACATCGTTCTGATTATAACTATTTCTATCTTCGTGGCATAAATGCTTCTAGCGGTGTTTTCGGCAATTACCCTTCGTATTTACCTGAGAAAAAACAGTTATGTTGACTACAATTCCATAATCCTGGCACCTCTTACTCCTTCAATATCAGTCGTTGCACCAGCGTTCAATGAGTCAAGATCAATAGTGGAAAATGTCAGGGCATTGCTCTCACTTTATTATAATAACTTTGAGGTAATTGTTGTCAATGACGGCAGTACTGACGATTCTCTTGAAAAGGTTATTCTGGCTTACGATCTGGAAAAAGTAAATTATTTCTTTGACTACAGGATACCATGTCAAAGGATCAGGGGTGTATACAAGTCGAAAAACCGCTCATTTCATAACCTCACTTTTATAGATAAAGTTAATGGAGGAAAGGCAGATGCTCTTAATGCCGGGATCAATGTATCGCGAAATCAGCTTATATGCAGTATAGATGTTGATTCAATCATGGAGCCTGATGCTCTGCTCAAAATGGTAAAACCGTTTCTCGAGGAATCTGACAAAAAGGTAATTGGTACTGGAGGTGTGGTCAGGATAGCTAACTCATGCGATATCCAGGGCGGACAGATTAAAAAGGTACACCTGCCAAAAAAATTCCTGGCCAGGGTACAGGTGCTTGAATATACTCGTGCATTTCTTATGGGGCGTATGGCCTGGTCCAGGCTTGATGGATTGCTGCTCATTTCCGGAGCGCTTGGTATGTTTGACAGGGAGACAGTAATTAACTGTGGGGGCTACAGCATTCATACAGTGGGTGAAGACATGGAACTGGTTGTCAGAATGAGGAGTTATATGGCTGAAAAAGGAGAGAAATACAAGGTTACCTACATCCCTGACCCGTTATGCTGGACAGAGGTTCCTTCCTCACTTAAAGTACTGGGTAGGCAGAGAAACCGTTGGACAAGAGGGACTGTCGAGACCCTGTTTAAACATAAGAAGA
>PWQF01000020.1 GCA_003556865.1 Elusimicrobiota bacterium
TGCCGATGCGATGCCGGAACCACTGTCGCGCCACGAAGATCGGGGCGGTGACGTGGAAGGTGAGGACGGGGAACTCGAGCGGGCTGTCGTGCCGGTGACGAATCAGGAAGTCGATCAGGCGCCGGTCACCGTCGGGGGTGCTCTCGCTGGCGTAGCTGACACGGGCCGCGGCGACGATGTCGTTCTCGTCACCGTCGACGCGGAGGAGGGAGATCTGGCAGGTGTCCGGGAAGGTGTGCTGAATCAGTGGGTCCATGGTGGGCAGGATACCGAGGATGTCGGCATTCGTCCAGCCGAACGATGAAGGAACCTTAATGGGGCTCTAATGTGGTTCAAATAAACCCCCTCATAATATGTATTAGATCTCAATCAAGCTTCTTGCGTGTTCGTGATCTGAATCTACTTTCGGTGTGCTCGAGTTCTGCACGGTGCCTCCTGAGGTGTTAGATATAAGACTCTCTTACTAGATGAATTACATATCTGTTACATGAATGTAGTACATCCATAGAGAAGATGTAATACATCTTCAGGTTGAATTAAGTATTCCGCGCGCGAGGGTTGACGGCGCCCGAGAACTGGTGTAGAGTCCCCTTGGAGGTTCTCATGATCCACCCCGATGAGCAGCTCACCCTCTGCCGCCGCAGCGAGGACATCCGCGTCGGCGCCGCGTTCTGCTACACCTGCTGGCGGTACAAGGACCGCGCCACCAAGTGCCGCCTCGCCGTCTTCCAAGGCCGGAAGCGTCCCGGTTACGCGATCACACAGACGTACGAGAAGAACGGTGAGACGAAGGCGATCGTCGAGCGGGGCCGCGGTTGAGACCCGTCAGCCTCATCGAGGGGTACTTCCGATCCCGGCTGCTACCCAGCAACCTGCTGTATCGTGACGAGGTGTTCTGCGCCATCGACGTTCTCAGTGCGGAGCACCTCGAGCTTCATCACCGCCGCGTGTGGTTCCCCCGAACGATCACGCACCGCATCCCGTACCTGGAGGACTTCCTCAGTGACTGTAGAGCAGAACTATCTCTTCGACGACGTACGACCACAACCGAAGCGCCGCAAGGAGAAGAAGCGCGCCCCGTTCACGCCACCGATCGAGAAGCCTGAGATCCGTGACCTAGCGCTCCGCCCGTACCAGTTCGACATGATCGACCGGGTACGCGAGAGCATGGGTAAGGGGCACCGCCGCGTCCTCCTACAGGTACCCACCGGTGGCGGCAAGACCGTCATCAGCGTCGGCGTCGTCCAAGCCGCGTACGGGAAGGGCAACAACGTACTCTTCCTCGCGGATCGACGGAAACTGATCGACCAAGCCGCGGACCAGCTCCGATCGTACGGTCTCGACACCGGCGTGATCATGGCTGGCCGCGAACACGCCGAGAGCGGCAGCCACGACGGCTCCGATCCGGAGAGGACTTCTGATACGATCGATGAATGCTTGCACGAAAGAATCAACTCCACGGCGCACGGAATGAGAATGAGATGAGCACCGAACGTTCCAGCGCGAATCGAAGGCCCTGCTCAGGTCATCAGCCCGGGATCGCCCGTGCGCGAGTCTCGGCTCTCCCGAAGGCCTGACATCCTACAAGGGTGCGGGCCTCGTGTTCCGGTCGTCCGCATCCAGCTCCCGGTACCATTCCATGAACTCCCGCGCGACCGCGTCGGCGTAGAGGACCGGTTTCCCACCGCGCTCCCGGATCCATTCGGCATCCTCCAGATTGAAGGATCGAACCAGAATGGGTACGCCCCGAGCCAGCGCGAGGAGCGGCGCGTTGTCCTCTTTTCGGCGAATCGTCGAAACCACGACCTTGGCTTGATCGGCACCCACCTCCCGCAAAAGCTCGACATCCGAGACGTCCCCCCGGACTGCCGGGACGAACGCCTCTCGGATCTGGCCGATCAGCGCCGGGTCGTCGTCGACCACTACGATGTCGTTGGGGGTCACCACGAGAAGCTCGAGAAGCGCGACTCCGTTCCGTCCGCACCCCAGCAAGAGGACGTGGCCCGAAGGGCGCTTCGCCAGGCGGTCCGGGCTCCTGAAGGGATGCACCCGCATCAGGGCCCACGTGACTCTGTCCGTCGCCAGAAAGGGGGTCAGGATCATGGTGATGACCGTCGCGAGTGCGATCACCCCGAAGACCTCACGCGAGATCTGACCGAGGACGACCCCCTGGAGTCCGACCACCAGGGAAAATTCGCTGGTTTGCGCCAGGAGGAGTCCGGTCGCGAGTGCGGGCCGGGCGGAGAACCCGGACCGCTCGGCGATAAAGGCCACGAGCGGAGGAGTGGCGACGACCACGATCACGGCCAGCAGGACCCCGTGCAGGAACCCGGCCCCGGAGGGTATCGGCAAGAAGGCACCGAGAGCCGTAAAGAACAGGGCGTTGAAGAAGTCCGAGAGCGAGTTCAGCTTCCCGCGCACCAGAGCGCTCACCGGAAAGCTGGAAAGTGACACCCCGGCCAGGAAGGCGCCCGCGATGAGGGGAAGCTCGAAAAAGTGTGCGAGTCCGAGGAATCCGAAGAGGATTGCGAGCACGACCA
>PWQF01000135.1 GCA_003556865.1 Elusimicrobiota bacterium
GACACTGACCGGTGAAGCGCTGTATGATCGCTTCTACGGTGCCTGGTTGGGCCGCAGCATTGGTTGTGCTCTCGGTAAGCCCTTGGAGCAGCCGGCATTCATGGGCGGTTCACATGGTCGCCCTGGCTGGGAGAATGTTAAGCTCTGGTTCGAGGGCGCTGATGCTTGGCCCATCGAGGATTATACGCCGCAGTTTTCCCGGGCCAAAGCGGAATACGGTATTGATGTCAACACGCAGTGTATGAGTGTGAAGGAAAAACTAGCCTTCATGGAATCGGACGACGACATTCGCTATACCGTGCTGGGCCTGATCATGACGGAGGAAAAGGGAGCAGATTTTGATGCCTGGGACATGGGCAAGCTCTGGCATCGGCTGCTGCCGTACCAGTTTGTCTGTACCGCAGAAACCCAGGCTTATCTGAACTTCTGTCATGTCACCTCCCACACGCGCGGAGCCAAACCCCCGAACTGGCCGGAGCACTTGGCGTGGGTTCGGACGCATCTCAACCCCTATCGGGAATGGATTGGTGCCCAGATCCGAGCCGATGGTCTGGCCTATGCAGCGGCGGGACGCCCGGAACTGGCGGCGGAGTTAGGGTGGAAGGATGCTTCGTTGTCGCATGTGAAGAACGGTATCTATGGCGAAATGCTGATGGCAGCAATGATCGCTGCCGCGTTTGGCGAGCAAGATCCCAAAGCCTTAATTGAGGTTGGGCTCAGTGAAATCCCTGCCAGCAGTCGCTTGGCAGCTGATGTTGCCCAAGGCGTTACATTAGCCGAAACAATACCCGATCCTACGGCTTTGGTCGCTGCTTTGTGGGAGCACTTTGGCCATTACCATCCGGTGCACACCAACAACAATGCCGCATTGGTCTGCGCTTCGCTGATTCACGGTGGCGGAGATTTCACGAAAACGCTGGCCCTATCGGTATTGGGCGGCTGGGACACCGACTGTAATGGAGCCACGGTGGGATCCATTCTGGGAGCAGCTTTGGGTGCCAAAGCACTCCCGCGCCACTGGGTGGAACCTTTGCATGACACCCTGCATTCATCGATCATCGGCTTCGATCCCATTGCCATTTCCGAGTGTGCCCAGCGCAGCATGAAGGTCTACCAGAGCCTGAACAGTGGCTAAAGCAGTGCAAACAACCGAGTATCGAGCCCAGATACAGGGGCAGGATACTCGGTTTTCGTGTGCATTGTTCATATCAGCTGCCGGTACTCTTATAGTGTCTAACGCCGAAGCGCCAGACAAAGCCGGAAACCCCAAGGAAGGCCAAGCCAGCGGGCAAGGCCAGCCAACCAGTCCAGTAAGGTTCACCCCAGCCCCCGATCACGGCAGCCGGATAGTAGCTGATGACCAGCATAGGCATGAAGAAGGTAAAGGTCACCCGCAGCACACGGGGCATGACATCGACGGGAATGCGGGCCACTTGGTAGCTGGCATTAGTAAAAATGTAGATCCAATCCAAGCCTTGGATGGTAAAGAACGCAATTCCCGACGTGATGATGAAAACCCCTGTATAGGTGAAGAATCCACCGATCAATGCAGCTGTCAGCATCAGCAGCCGATCCCACGTCATGGCCAGCTCCAACGCCCAAAGACAGAAGACGATGGCTCCTAAGGCTCCGGCCACTCTGGAGAGTCGATGCAGGTGGAAATAAGAGCCGGCCACCTGCAACAGCAGCGGGCGCGGGCGGAGAAGAATGCGATCAAAGTCACCGCTGCGGATCATCCGCCAAGGAAAATAGTCAAGGCCCCGGGCGAAGGTCTCAGCTAGGCCAAAGCTGGCTACGGCCATGGCATAGATGAGGATCATGTGGTAGACGGACCATCCGCCGATGGAACCGAACCGGTGAAACAAAAAAATCAAGCCGATCGGATCGGTGACAACCACTACCAGGGTTTGAAACACCATCAGCGGCCAACCCTTGTACTGCAAGCCGGCCAAGAAGTTCATCCGCAGGTATTGGACGTACAGAGTCAGTGTGCTCACAGCCTCAGCCTCCCTGCACAATCATGGATTGAAGTCGGCGATGCAGCAGCCAGCGGCCCGCAATGGCAAAGATGATGACCCAAATCCACTGCAGCAGCATGGGCCCGTAAGCATGCTCCGGCGGTAATGAGCCGACAAAAAGCCGTGCTGGAATATCCAAATAGCCAGCGAAGGGCTGTAAAAGCAAGAAGGTCTGCAGAGATTCCGGCCACAGCTGCAGGGGCAGGTAACTGCCGGATAGCACGCTGGAAACCAGCAGCAGTAGGTGCATGGGGCCGTTACCCCAATCCACACGCATCCGAACCGCATACACCACCATACAGTACGCGCTAGACAGACACAAAGCGCTGAACGCGGATATGCATGCCAGTATCAGGCCCAACCAAGATGCCGGGGCCCCTAAACCGTAGCTTCCGGGAATTAGCATACCCGCCAACAGCACGAACGAGCCCCGCCAAACCAAAGGCGTGAGACGGTTAGCGACAGTGCGGGCTAACCAGTGATTATACAGATCCAACGGGCGGCACATCTCCAC
>PWQF01000232.1 GCA_003556865.1 Elusimicrobiota bacterium
CCCTTTGGACTTTATGACCTGGAAATAGCCTGGAGTGTTGTAGGCAAGCTTGGCATTCCCGGCGGTATTGTAATAAACCGTTCCGAGGGAGATGACGGCATAATTGAGGATTTTGCCCGCAGGGAAAACCTGGAAATCTTGTTCAGGCTTCCCTTTTCAAGAAAATTTGCCTCATATTACTCAAAAGGAATAATAAAAGAGAAATTTTTCCCGGATATTGAAAGTACCGTTATTAATAAGTTTAAAAGAGAGGCCGCAAATGATTAAGGATAAAGGTAGATGAAACAGGTACTTATAATAAGCGGCAAGGGGGGTACGGGAAAAACCACCCTGGCCGCGGCACTGGCTGTATTATATAAAGATATAGTGGTAGCTGACTGTGATGTGGATGCGCCGGATCTTCACCTGCTCCTTAAGCCCCAAAAAAGAGAATCAGAAATATTTAAGGGCGGAAAACTGGCCGTAATAAATAAAAATTTATGCGCCCGGTGCGGTATATGCCGCCGTCTCTGCCAGTTTTCGGCAATTGATGAAGGGTTTAATATCAGCCCTATTTTATGCGAGGGATGCTGCGTATGTTCCTGGAACTGTCCGGAATCGGCTATAAGTATGCTGCAGAAAGAGGCAGGTGAAAGTTATATTTCCACTGTCGGATGCGGGGTGATGGCACATGCTTTGCTTAAGGGGGGGGAAGGAAATTCCGGAAAACTGGTTGCCCGGGTAAAAAAGAAAGCAAAAAGATTAGCCGGGGAAACCAGTTCTTCCTTACTTTTAGTTGACGGTCCCCCGGGTATAGGATGTCCGGTAATAGCCTCTTTAAGCGGGACCGACCTGGCTCTTATTGTGACCGAGCCCACTAAAAGCGGCATACACGATATGGAAAGAGTAATAAAAGTGGCCGGGCATTTCGGGGTGCCTGTTAAAGTTGTAATCAATAAGTTTGACCTGAACCGAAAAAACTGCCGGGTGATTGAAGAGTATTTGGGTGAAAAAAATATTGAAATACTTGAAAAAATTCCTTATTCGAAAAAATTTTCGGATTCGCTAAAACAGGGAAAAACAATAATTGAATACAACTGCGGCTGCGCCGAGTCAGTAAAAATTAAAAATTTAAACGATAAAATAAAAAGTGCATGTAAGATGTAAGTTATATTTAACTCTTATTATTTTCAGTTTATGTTCAACATATTTATAATAATTACCGCCGGTCTGGCGGCTGGAACCCTGGGCGGACTGCTGGGAATAGGCGGAGGAATAATACTTATGCCTCTTCTGCGCTTTTATTTCGGATTCTCCCCGGCAATGGCTGCAGGGACCTGTATAATTGCTGTCTTTTTTACCACCCTTGGGGGAAGCCTGAAGCATTACAGAGCAGGAAATATAAAGTGTAAGCCGCTAATTCCGGTTATAATCTCGGGAGCCGTCTTTACAATTATTTTTTCATCTCTTTTCCCTCAAGCCGCAAAAAGGCCCTCACTGCTGGATGCAGGTATAGGAGTAGTCTTTTTCCTGGTATCTATGAGGATGGCAGCAGAAGGCGCAGCGGATTTTATTAGAAAAAACCCTGCCGCCGGCGGCGGGGAATTAGGCGGAGCCGCCGGGATAAAGATAACAATAGGGGCTCTTGCCGGAGTTTTGCCGGGAATGCTGGGTATAGGTACGGGGGCTATACTTGTGCCGGCATTCAGGTTTATTCTCAAGGCACCGGTAAAGGCGGCCATAGGCTCCTCGCTCCTTTGCTTTGCGGTAAACGCCTTTATAAGCTCACTATTTAAAGTATCCCAGGGCTTTGCTGAAGTTAAATTGGCCCTGCTTCTTTCCCTGGGCACCCTTGCCGGTGCGGCAGCAGGGGCAATGATAAACAGAAAGTCTCCGCCGGCGGTTCTAAAACTTCTTTTCGGAGCTCTATTTTTTATAATAGCATTAAAGTACATTGGTATTTTTTAGGAGGAATAGATGAGAGATAAAATTCTGGAAAAAGCAAGAGAGAAAGTTAAGAAATTAATAGAGGAAAAAAAGTTTAAAAAAGAGGAAATAAAAATCTTTTTCAGGACCCTGCAAAGCGAAGAGGCCATAGGCAGGCCTTCAAGAGATGATTATCCAATTGTAAAAGGGCGGGAGAAAGTAATAGAAGCCGATTTTGCCGGCGCCCGGGCCCATATCTTTACCGACACCCCCCTTGATTTCAGCGGCACTGTTGAAGAGGCAATAAGCCTTCCTCTTGAGAGCAGCAGAAACCGGGCGGTATTTATTGCCGCAGCTAATGCCGTACTTAAAAAGGCGGGAATAATTGAAAAAAGCCTTCATTGCCGGGATGAGGAGCCGGAGAAATGCGCCGCAGAAATTTCCGGCCGTATAAGGCAGAAGTACGGGAAAGTGAAGGTAGGCCTGATAGGTCTCAATCCCGCTATTTTAGAGGAACTTATAAAAACCTTCGGCGCCGAAAATGTAAGGGTGACGGACCTGGACAGGGAAAATATAGGCGGCGAAAGGTACGGAGTAAAAATAATGGACGGGGAAAAAGATACTGA
>PWQF01000159.1 GCA_003556865.1 Elusimicrobiota bacterium
AAACAAACCTTAAATTTCTTCCATTCAGCCAGCTACAGTCAGAATTTTTTCTCAGCATACAAACAACTCTGCATTGGGCCCGGCGGCAGAGCTCATCAACCAGATGACTTCCGATAAACCCATTTGAACCGGTAATTAAAACTCTATCCATTCAGTGCTCCTCTACTACAAAAGAAACCGGCCAATAAATAACATCTAAACAGCTGAAAAAATATCCTAAAAAAAGATAACCACTCAATGAAAAATCTGTGACTGATTTACTCATTTAGCGATTATTCTACCAAAATTAAAAGTACTTGACAACTAGCTCTATTATGATAAAATTAATTTTTAAAGAAACTTTACTTAAAGTGCCGAAGTGGCGGAACTGGCAGACGCGCACGGTTCAGGACCGTGTGGATCAAACCGTGTGGGTTCGAATCCCACCTTCGGCACCATCACTTAAAAAAACTTTCCTAAGTTCAAGCCCTTTTGCTGGTGCAAGCCGGGTGCACCTATCCCCCTTCCCCTCGAGTTTTTCCTTTAAATTCTCTAAACCCTCTTTTCCCCTTCCCAAGGCAACCAAAAAACCACTGAGGTATCTGACCATATACATAAGAAAATAATCTGCCTTAAAATAAAAAGAGTGAATTTTTCCTTTTCTTTTCAATTTTAAATTTTCGATTTTTATACTCGTTTTCTTTTTTCCACTCCTAGGGGAGGAGAATAAAAGAAAATCATGAGTGCCCTTGATCATTGAGATTCCTTCCTCTATCATCTGCCAATTTATTGGCGTAGGTATGTGCCACACAAAATCCCTCAACATATAATCATTATATTTTGAATTCAGTATCCGGTAAACATAAAGTTTACCTTTATTATCATAACGTGGATTAAAACCAGTTCGACAGGGCTTAATATTTTTCAAGCATATATCTTCGGGAAGAAGGGGATTTAGTGCTTTTTCTACCCGGGAAGGTGGAATAAGGTCTTTTAAAGAAAAGCTTAAAACCTGACCCTTTGAATGAACCCCCCTGTCGGTGCGGCTGGCGTACTTAATATCCCCTCGGTAGCCGCACAGTTTTTTTATGGCTTCTTCAATTTCCCCCTGAACAGTAGGTTTACCAGGCTGAGTCTGCCAACCGTAATAGTTCTTGCCGTTATATTCAGCAATAGCCCTGTATCTCATTTATTAAAAAAGCGCAACAAAAAAAGATAAAACCAAAAATATCATCAGAACGGCAAAATCCCTAAATGAAAATCTAGTGGGAATATCCTGGCATAAATATCCATCCTCAATGAGCCGGCGGCTCTTTAAGGCCTCATCTACTTTTTCCGCTTTTTTTAGCATTCTTAGCATAAAAGCAGTTGCAAAAGATTCAATACGCTTCAGTGGTTTCAGCTTTTCTGCCCTTATTTTCTGGGCCTTTATTATACTTTCGGCTTCTTCCAGAACTAAGGGAAAAAAGCGAAGTGCCATAGAAATACTAAGTGCTGTCTTTTCCGGGGATATTCCTGTAAACCTAAGGGGCTTCAGAAACCAGGCTGAGGAAGAAGCCAGTTCAGCTGCAGAGGTAGTGACCGTTAGTAAAGTTGCCCACAAAAATAGTATTAAAATTCTCCCGGACATTAGAATCGCTATTTCTATATTGCGAGGAGGAAAAATAATGTGAACTGAAGCAGTAAAAGCAGTAAGCCATATAATTGGAACAAGGCCTTTTAGCAGCATTACTATTTTAACTCCACTGAAAGGAATAGTAAAGATCAGGACTGCTAATGGAAAAACAAGATTTAAAGATCGGGGCGCCATAAAAATAGAAAGAGACATTAATATCAGAATTATTATCTTTATTCTTCCATCTATTAAATGAAGCGGGGAGGAACCGGGACTGTATCTGCCCAGGAGAAACCTTCTGGCTATATTCACAGTAACTATATTAAATTGCCAGATATAATGGCTTCAGCTATCTGTACTGCATTTAAGGCAGCCCCTTTTCTTAAATTATCAGAAACCACCCACATATTCAACCCATTTTCTATAGATTCATCTTTCCTTACCCTGCCAACAAAAACCTGGTCTTTACCTGCTGCAGTTCTGGCTAGAGGATAAATCTGTCTGGAAGTATCATCCTCCAATTTTACACCTGGAAAGTTCTCCAGCAGACATCTTGCTTCCTTAACCGAAATACTTTTTCGGGTTTGAACATTAATGGATTCGCAGTGGCTCACAAAAACCGGAACCCTTACGGTAGTCATAGTCACCCTTATTTTGTCATCGCCCATTATTTTTCTGGTCTCATTGAGGAGCTTCATCTCTTCTGAAGTATAGCCATTCTCCTGAAAGGCATCACTGTTGGGAATTTGCGGCAGACATTCAAAGGCCAGGGGATAGGGAAAAACCTGGCATTCAGGATCATTTCCTTGAAGAATATCAAGGGACTGGCTTTTAAGCTCTTCCACAGCACGACTGCCGGAGCCAGAGGCAGATTGAAAAGTAGTAACAACAACTCTTTCTATCCCTGCGGCATCATAAATAGGTTTAAGGGCCATT
>PWQF01000054.1 GCA_003556865.1 Elusimicrobiota bacterium
AGAGGCAGAAGACGGAAGGGAAGGCCTAAAGGTAGCCATTGACCAGAGACCCTCTCTAATAATAATGGATTACTCCATGCCGGTGATGGACGGGTATGAGGCCATAATTAAGATCAGGGAAAATGAACTTATTTCCGGTACCCCCGTTATTTTTCTTACCGGTCTTAACATTGAACCTTCACTTAAGGAAAAGCTTAAGGAAAAAGTTGTGGATTACCTGGTGAAACCCTTCAGAAAAGAAGAACTTATCTCTGCCGCGGCCAAGGTCATTGATTTAAATTATGAAAGGCCCGGCGGAAAAGAAGAGATCTGAGAGTTCCTATGAATGAAAACGGTAACCGGCAGTTGATTACGGAGTTTCTTTTCCGGTTTAAGGTTGCACTGGCAAACCGGAGACTTTACCCCCCCTCCAGTTCTTTGTTCCTGCAATCCCTGGATGCGCTTTACCTTCCGGCGGCAAAATTACTGGAAAAAGACGAGAGCCTGGAGATAAACCAGTATGACCGGGAAATACTGGTAAACGGAAAGGCGTTCAGGCCGGCAGGCCTTGATCAGAGCAGGCAGGAGGCTCTATTTTTTATTGCCTCCCTTATGGGGGAGATGCAGATAGAAAACATAACCTTTCACCGTGGTCTGGAGCCGGAGGAACTTAAAGGTTTTTTAACTATCCTCTCCCGTCATAAATATGAAAGCCGGTCCGGGGAAGAGGAGTTTGCCCTGGAAGTAAAAAGAAGTCAAATAAGCCATATAACCGTAAACAGCAGGATTTACAGGCCGGTAGAGAAAAAAAGTTCCGATCAAACCCTTAAAGATATTATTCCCCTGCTGGATGAGGTGAGCCAGCTCCATTTTCCGGGCGCCTCCGGAAAAGCCAGGGATGAAATAAAATCGGGTATAGCCCGTAAGGCCGGCCGCCTTGATACAGATTCTCTGGTTCAAAAACTTAAAGATGAAAATTTCAGGAAAGAGGTGGTAAATAAGATCAGTTCATCCATCCCCCCCTCCCGCCTTAAGGAAAGCCTTATAAGGCTGGGGGGAATCTATAAATCCCTGAAGGAGTATCCCCCGCAGGGACTGAAATCAGAAGAGCTTACGGCAATTAAATCCCTGGTAAATTTCATACTTGACAGTTTTAAGGAAAGCGATATTGCCGGAGAAATATCAGGCTGGTTTATTAACGGTGAAATGGAGGATTTTATCTCTCCTCCCCCCGGTTTTTCGGAAAAAGAAACTTCCGCGGCCGTCCTTCTTGCCCGGGAAATTATTGAAGCCGGCAGTCATGATTTGGTCCAGCCCCAAACCGCTCAAAAACTTCCGGGTCTCTTTAAGGAGTTAAAAGAGGAGGGGCAAAAAGAGCCGGCTGCGGAACTGGCCCGCAAAATTTCAGAAGCTGTTCAGTCCGCTTCACTTTCAATAAGGAGCAGCGCGGTTGAATTATTTAACAGGCTTATACCTTCAATGCAGTCAATGCCCGTTAATATAGCCGGCCCGGTCTTTGTTGTTTTACGGGAAAAACTGGATACAGAAACGGATCCGGAGCTTTACCGCAAGATCTCTTTAATTCTTGCCCGCAGGGCCGGGCAGGATATAAGGAGAAAAAATTACGGCAATACCCGGGCGGCAATAAAAACAGTATATGCGCACACTAAAAATAAACTCCCCAACTTTGTTAAAAGAAAAAAGTTTGCCGCGGAGGCCCTTGAAGAGATTATCCGTGACGGGGGAGACGATACCCTTATACAGGACCTTAGGTCAGGGGACCTGAATCTCCGGAAGGAGGCCCTGGAGACCTTAAAGGAACTGGGTGAGTTTATGATCCCCCGGCTGGTGAAAGAGATTAAAAACAGTCCGGAATTCATTCACAGGCAGATGATTGCTTCTATTCTTAACGGTATAGGTCCGGGTTCCTGTATTTATCTCTCCGGGGAAATTGAAAAAGAGAGTTCCACTGCAAAGTTGATAAGGATGGTTCAGGTCCTTCCCTCTTTTACTGACAGCGCTTTTGCATTTGAGTGCCTTAAGAAGAGTTTAACTCACGATGACCGCAGGGTCAGGGTAGAGGCGGTTC
The DNA here is from genome assembly GCA_003556865.1 of Elusimicrobiota bacterium. Next base: position 2,069 of record PWQF01000054.1, read on the forward strand.
TTACTATGCCGAGGATTAAACTTGATAAAGATAAAAAGGGAAAAGAGCTTTTAAGGCTTCTTACGGACCCGGATGACCTGGTGAGAAGAGAAGTTATAAAAATGCTGGGGGAGATCAGATACGGCCCCGCGCTTGAACCTTTAATGGATATAGTTTCTCCGGGAGGGATTTTAAAGAGGCCCCACCCGGATATGATTCGCCAGGCCGCCTGTATGGCCCTTGCTTCCATAAAGGACCCAAGAGCCCTTAAGACCCTTGCCGATATAGCCGGCGTATCCTGCTGGGATAAGTTAAAGGGGGAAAAGGACTCTATGGTTAAGATTTCGGCCATCCAGGCTCTTAAAAGCTTCAGGGGAAGGGAAGCGGAAAGGGCCCTGAAAAAAGCCCTTAAGAGCAAAGATGCTTATGTCCGGGATTCGGCCCGGGCCGCCCTGAAGGATTACGGTCCGGAGAAGGTAAGTTGAAACTTTACAAAATAAAAGTAAAAGAGGGCGAGCCCCTTGTTGAAAGCCTTGAGAAGAAACTAAAAAAAGAAGGAATAAAAGAGGGCTTTATTGTTTCCATTGCCGGTGCTTTAACTGCTTTCAGCCTGGTCACTATTTATAAGGACTCGCCAAAAATACCCCCGGAACATTTTAAGACGGAATTTAAGGAAAATGCGGAAATAACCGGCAACGGTTTTATTGAGGACGGAAAAGTTCATATTCACCTCTGCTGCGGTATACAGGGCGGGAAAACCCTGTGCGGGCACCTGGTGGAGGGAAGAGTGACTTATTTTGCACATATAGGAGTACTAACTAAATGATAGAACTGAATTATCAAAACTGCCTGGAGAAAAATATCGGTAAGGACGGGATAACGGAAGAAAAGTTAAAATCGCTCACTTCCCGGGCCTCTGTTTATCTTGAGGAATATAAAAATAATCCTCCCGGATTTATGAAGCTCCCCTTCCGTTTTAAGGAGGCGGAAAATATAGTTAGGGAGGCAGAAAAATATAAGGCATTTAAGAATTTGGTCATACTGGGAATAGGGGGGTCGGCACTGGGAAATATAACTCTTAACTGCGCCCTGGCCCATCCATATCATAATATCAGGGAGGATAGAAAGAGTCCCCGTTTTTTTGCCCTTGATAATTCCGACCCGGAATGGACCCGTTCCCTGGCCCGGACAGTTGACCCCTCTGAAACCCTTTTTTGCGTAATCACAAAATCGGGGTCCACAGCTGAAACCCTGGCCAATTTCTTTTATTTTTTAAAAATAATTAAAAATAATACCGCCGACTGGAAAGAGCACCTGGTATTTATTACCGGAGAGGATGGGTTTCTAAGGGATTTCGGCAGGGAAAATAATATTAAAACTTTTCCCGTTCCCCCGGATGTAGGGGGACGCTACTCTGTCTTGTCCGAAGTGGGCCTTTTTCCTGCAGCGGTATGCGGTTTTGATCTGCTTTCCCTTCTGGAGGGTGCGGCGGATGCGGTTGAAAATGAACATGTCCCCTTAAATTATGCCGCCCTGCAGTCTCATTTTTACCGCAAGGGAAAGAATATAAATGTTTTTATGCCTTATTCCAAACGGCTGGAAAGTACCGCGGACTGGTTTGTGCAGCTATGGGCCGAGTCACTGGGTAAAAACTCTTCTACCGGGCCTACCCCTTTAAAGGCAGTGGGCGCCACCGACCAGCATTCCCAGGTGCAGCTTTATATGGAAGGCCCCCCCGATAAGGTTGTTACTTTTCTTGGGGTGGAGAACGGTTCCCCTGAACTGAACCTTGATTTTAAGGATCATTTTTTAGGTAATAAGTCAATTAAAAAGCTTTTTAAGGCAGAAGAAAAAGGTACAGCCGCCGCACTGGCAAAAAAGGGAGTCCCCAATATGTCATTTAAAATACCAAGGGTGGATGCATATAATATGGGTGAACTGCTTTATCAGCTGGAGATATCCTGCGCCCTGGCCGGAAAGATACTGGGGGTGAACCCTTTTAATCAGCCCGGTGTTGAGGCGGGAAAGATCCTGGCCTATGAAATATTAGAGAAAAATAGTTAAGAAGCGGCTCCGGGTTAAGGGAAGATTTATGAATCCGAAAAAATTTAAAAAAGGAAAACATTCCTACACAGACTGGGGAGGCGGGGTAAAGGAGGTCAGAAAAGTGAATGAAAAAGAACCAAAAAGAAGTATTCAGGTTAAACTGGACGAGGAAACAGCTATGGGGCAGTATGCCAATATGGCCTCAGTTTCCCATTCGGGCGAGGAGTTTATAATAGACTTCATATTTATCCCGCCCGGCTCAAAACAGGCCAAGGTTGTCTCCCGCATTGTAACATCGCCCGGCCACGCCAAGCGGCTTCAGGAGGCGCTTAAGGATAATATTGCCAGATATGAGAAAAAAACCGGACGAAAGATACCGGTTTCCTCCCAGGATAAAAAGAGCGGGTTTAAGTAAGAGTGAGAGGGCCGTGCTTATAATTTCCGGGGTTTCCCCTGTCCGCTGAAAAGTGAAGAGCCGGCGCTGCTCTTTGTAAGGAATGGATTTCACCGTACAGAAACATAAGGCTACCACCCTGCATTACGATTTCCGTATCCAGATAGGGGATATTTTAAAGAGCTGGGCCGTACCCAGGGGCCCCACCCTTAATCCCTCACTTAAGCGGCTTGCCGTAGAGACGCAGGACCATCCTTTAAGTTACATCCATTTTGAGGGTATAATACCGGAGGGCAGCTACGGGGCCGGCGAGGTTATTGTATGGGACAGGGGCGAATGCTCTTACCCGGACCCGGACCCCGGCGCCCAGTATGAGAAGGGTAAGATAAAATTTATCCTTGCCGGAGAAAAACTGAAAGGTGAGTTTATTCTTATACGGACCGGCGGCCCGCCGGGACCCAAATCAAAGTGGCTTCTTATTAAGAAATACGATGAGCATATTTCCTATGATGATATAACTGAGAGATCCCCCGCTTCGGTTATAAGTATGCGGGATATAGGGGGAAAGAATAAAGGTAAATTAATGGTTGGCCGGACTGACCTTAAAAAGGCCGCCCGGGGAGACGGGGCGGCAATGGAGAAGATTTACAGCACCTACAGTTCCTTTGTGTTTAACGTAGCCTTAAAGACCTCTTTAAACCCCTCTGTTGCCTCTGATGTGACACAGGAGGTATTTATAAAAATATTTAAAAACCTGAAAAAGTTTAAGTTTAAATCCTCACTCAGGACCTGGATATACAGGATAACGGTAAATACTGCCCTGAATATGTTAGAAAAGGAAAAAAGGAGGGAGGGAGTCCAGCTGGATACTTCTTTTTATAAGAGCGATGAAGAGAATAGTCTCCGGCAGCAGCAGACCGTAGAAGAACTTCTCTCGGTGCTGGGTGAAAAGGAGAGGCTGCTTATAGTTCTGAGGGAGTTGGAAGGGTTATCCTACAGGGAAATTTCCTCTGCGGCCGAGATGAAGCTGGGCACGGTAAAGACAAAAATATACCGGGCAAGAGAAAAGATGAGGGAAGCCTGGAAAGAAAAGTTTAGCTGATTTTTTATTCCAGGCTTTTCAGTATATCTTCTGAAGGGTTGTTGGGAATTACGGCTACCTGCTCTCCGTTGTATCTGAATATTTCTTCCCTGCCTCCGGTTATTTGGCCTATTACGGCCACTTTATCGGTTTTTTCCCCGGCGGCCTCAATTACTTTATCCACGTCTCCGGGCGAGACCTGGATAAGATACCTTGCCTGGGTCTCGCATATCAGTACTTCCTCCGGAGAAAGTCCCTCAACCCTGGCGGGGGCTTTCTCAAGTTCAACAACAGCCCCCAGGTTGCCTTTCCTTGCAGATTCGCATACAGCGGCCCCTATGCCTCCTGCCCCCAGGTCGGAACAGGCATTTACCCTGCCTGTTGTAAAAGCTGCCAGGGCTGCTTCCATTGACTCTTTTTCTTCTTTAAAAAGAGCTTCGGCAGGTCTCATCTGTTTGGAAAGTGAAGCCCGGTAAAGCGTATCATTCCCGTCATTTCCGGTCTCTCCTATAATTATTATCCTGTCCCCTTCGTTTTTTGCGGGTTTGGTAAGGGGTTTTTCGGTGACCAGTTTACCTATAATGGCCACCACAATTGCCGGAACTATATCGGAAAATGAGGTTGAAAACCCCCCGCCCACAATAAAAACATCCATAATGTTGCAGATATCCCTTATCCCCTTAACCATCAGGTCTGTTCTCTCTTTGGAGCTCATAATGCGGCATTTTCCGCAGCTGCATTTGCCCGAGAAACCGCACGGTCCCACAAGGACCTCCTCGTCAAGCCCCCGGGTTCCGATGAAGTCAAGAAGAAAAAAAGGTCTCCCGCCCATTGCTACTATATCTCTCATTGCCCCCCCGGCTCCGGTGGCAGCCGCATCATAAGGGCGGACCACCCCGGGTGAGCAGTGACTCTCCATTTTTCCCACAAAAGAGCCCTCTGTCCCGGGTATATTGAAAACAGCCGCGTCATCGTCCTTCTCCGGCCCCACGAGCAGGGCTCCCGGCCAGATTTTTGATACCCGGGAGTTAAGTTTTTGGAATTCCTTAAAATCAATGGCCTTGTCGATATTATGGTGGAGGTGGCAGAAAAGGGCGTGCACCAGGGCATTTTCAAGTCTGTTCATGGATTTCTCTCCTTAAATATTAATAAATTTTCTTTTCCTAACCTTTTAACAGGTGTGATTTTATTTAAATTCTCTTATTTTTCAAGCTGCGGCGCCAACTCCGGGTCCCCGTTGAAACTTTTTAACCCTCCCGGCTGTCTAACTTTCAGAGAAAGAAAAAAAAGGGATAAGTAAAAATGAAATGCGATAAGGGTAAAATACACAGGTTCATAGACGGTGAGCTTTCACCGTTTGAAGAGAACCAGTTAAAGGAACATATGGTAGAATGCTCCCTCTGCCGGGAGTTTGCGGAGGAGATGGAGAAACTTCTTTCCCCCTTAAAAGAGGTTCCCCGTTATTCTCCTCCGGAAGGATTATTTTCTCTTATTTTAAGGCGGGTCAGGAGGGCTACTCTTATAAGATTCCCCTTAAAAATTGCCGGTGCGGCGGCAGCGGCGGCTCTTATTTTCTTTTCGGTGCTCACTTTTTTTGCTCCCGGCGGAGCCAATGCGGAAGTGGAGCATTATATCGGAGAGAAGATGTATCTCCTTTTCGACCAGGCGCTTGAGGAGGAGATGATTTATGAGTATGAATTTAGTGAGCTGGATGAGATATATCTTGAAGGAGAAATTTAAAAAACCCGTCCGGAAGGGCTCATCTAAGGGGTAAAAAAAAAGATAGAAAAAGGGAGGAGACCTATAATGAAAATTAAAAATCTGTTATGGGCGGCGGCGGTACTGTTTCTTTTCAATGTAGCGGATGCCGGAGCTGCCGGCAGGAGGGAGCCGGAAGAGGAAAAAACTTACCGGGAGAAGTATTCGGAAAGGGACTGGGCTGGGCGGAGAAGAGGTTACCGTGAAAAATCAAGAGATCTTTACCGTAAACTTGATTTAACCGAAGAACAGAAAGAAGAGCTCAGGAAAGAGAAAAAAAAATCTTATGAAAAAAAAGAAGAGCTTCGCGGAAAGCTCAGAGATAAACTGAAACAGATGAGGGAGGCGCTTGCTGCCGGGGAGATAGATAAGAAAAGGGTTGAGGTCCTTATTGATGAGATTTCCTCCCTGCAGAGAGAAATTCTTGTAAAGAGGGCCGAAGGTGTTTATAGGTTCAGAGAAATTCTCACTGATGAACAATGGGAGAAAATCAGAGATAAGGGGGTTGAACAAAAGAGGATGAGAGATAAGAGCCGCGACTCCTATAAAGAGATGAGGCGGCATAAGAAAAAGTAAAACCGGGCCGGTATCAGGTTGTCAACTTATTTTATGAGTAAGCTTCTCTTTATTTTTTTCTGTTTTTCTCTGCTCCTGGCAGGGAATGGTAATGCGGCTGTGGGATGGGACGAAATACTTCGGGTTGCCAGGGAGAATAACCCCCGGCTTAAGACTGCCGCCAACTCCCTTGAATCTGCACAATATGCCCTTAAAGGGAGCTATTCCTCGTTTATGCCCCGCATATCGGCTTCGGCAAACCGCAGCCTGGATACAGACAGAACCTCAGCCGGCCTTTCCGGCAGTCTGACTTTATTTTCCGGAGGGGAAAATATCTTTTCACTGGAGCGCTCAAGAATATTCCTGGAAAGGGAGAAGGAGAGCTACCGCCGGACATTCTCAAATACAGTCTATAACCTGAAGATGGCATATGCCGGGGTCCTCAGATCCTTGCAGGAGCTGGACCTGGCCGAGGATATACTCGGCCGCCGAAGGGATAACTACCAGATAGTAGAGATACGTTACGAGGCCGGCAGGGAGGACAGGGGGGCTTACCTGAGGGCAGGGGCCGATTATGCCCGCGCCCGCCAGGACCTTTCTTCAGCACGGAGGGGGTATGAGCTTAGCCTGCTTAATCTTCTTAAGGAGATGGGTCTGGATAATAGCAGGGATATAGAGGTTAAGGGTGATTTAAGTATTGAGAGGGTTCCTTCTGAACCGGATATAGAAACACTGGCGCTTCAGACCCCGGAGTATAAGATAAGTTCCCTTGCGGTGGAGTCGGCCCGCTTTGACAGGGGCATAAGCAGGTCAAACTTTCTGCCCTCCCTTTCCGTTTCGGCATCCCGCTCTTATTCTGCATATGACGGATTTAATTTTAACGACGGCGGCTGGACGGCCGGCTTAAGCCTCTCCGTGCCGCTTTTTTCGGGCTTCCGGAACACCTACAATTACAAAAGTTCCGGCCTGGCCCTGGAGACCGCCCGGGAGAGTAGGCGCCAGGCAAAGATGGATTCTATTTATGACATAACTTCGGCTTTATCTTCACTTGAAGATGCCGGAGAGAGAATCTCAGTGCAGGAGAAGTATTTTGAAGCAACAAGGGAGAGAGCCGATATCGCCCGGGAAAAATATCTTAACGGGCTTATATCCTACCAGGACTGGAATACAATAGAGAATGATTACATATCGGCCCTGGATACAATGCTGGGGGCCAGGCATAACCTGTTTACGGCAAAAGCGGCCTGGAAGAGAACGATAGGGGAATATTAAAATGAGAGTCAAAAAAATTGTTATACCGGTAATAATTATAGCAGCGCTGGCTGCAGGGTTGGTTTATATAAGGAGGGAAGAGAAACCGGCAGAGACTTCTTACAGAATAGAACCGTTCAGGGACGACATTTTTATAACAGTGTCGGCTTCGGGCTTTGTCCGTCCGCGCAACCGGCTTGAGGTTAAACCCCCCCTCTCCGGCAGGATTGAAGAGATCCTGGTGAGGGAGGGCGACCGGCTTGAGGCCGGTCAAATAATAGCCTGGATGAGCTCTTCGGAGAGAGCTGCCCTGCTGGATGCGGCCCGGTCCCGGGGGGAAAGCGAGCTGCGCAGGTGGGAAGAGATATACAGGCCCACCCCTGTAATTGCTCCCCTGAAGGGTTTTGTAATAAAACGGGAGATGGAGGCGGGGCAGACCATTGGAAGCCAGGATCCGGTAATTGTGATGGCTGACGAATTAATAATCCGGGCTCAGGTTGACGAAACCGATTTACGGAATATTGATAAGGGCCAGTCCGCTGAAATAACCCTTGACGCCTTCCCCGGGAATACCATAGAAGGGGTGATTGAACATATATCGTATGAATCGGAGGTTGTCAGTAACGTTACCGTATATAATGTGGATATAAGGCCCCTGCAGGGGCGCGGTTTAATGCGTTCGGGTATGAATGCTATGGTTCAGGCGCAGATAGAAAAAAGTGAAAATGCCCTGCTTATACCATCTTCGGCAATAATCCAGAGAGGGGAGGAGAAATTTGTCGAGGTTTTAGATCCCGGGAATAATAATACCCGGATGCGCAGGATAGAGACAGGGATAAGTGACGGCAGCAATACCGAGGTGGTTTCAGGACTGGACGACGAGGATGTTCTGGTAGTATCCCTCCAGGCCCGTCAGGGTTCCCGGTCCCGTTTCCGCGGAGGCCTTCCGGGAATGGGAAACTGAAAACCTTAAAGCCGGAGAAAAGTTGATAGAGATACATAATATAAGTAAGAGA
>PWQF01000078.1 GCA_003556865.1 Elusimicrobiota bacterium
CAATTTTCTCATATTATAAAAACTCAGCCGGGGCATTATAGCCAGAAGACTCATTATTCGGGACGGTTTCAAATGAGTAAGTACCACCGCTTCACCCAGCAATTTTTTTAAGACAGAAGCTTTTATTCCGGATACTGCAAAATGATTATAAAAAAGGAACTCCGCCCAGTTTATATGCTCATAACAGGAAGCAGAGTAAATACTGTTAAACAGCTCAGTGCCGGGCAAGGGCGCCACGCTGCTGCAAAAAACAAAATCCACATCAGATTTGCGAATAAAGGAAATGGTTTTTTTTATGCTTTCGGGGGTGTCTCCCGGAAGCCCTATCATTATAAAAGCAATGGTCTTTATATTATATTTCTTTATAAGCCTTATTTTATTAAGTATTACTGAATGCTTCAAGGGTTTTCTTATCGCTTTAAGCATTTTCTCGTCACAGGATTCAACACCGAAAGCGAGCCCGTAACATCCGGACTGCTTCATTATGGACAAAAGCTCTTCATCAAGACTCTCCAACCTCACTCCGGTGGTTGCTTTCCAGATTATATTAAGTTCCCGCTTTATAATTTCCCGGCAAATACCAATCGCATTGCGCCTCTTCTCCGTAAACGTATCATCACAGAAATCAAAGTTACGTATACCGTACCTGTTTATAAGCATCTCCATCTCATCAACCACATTTCCCGGGCTCCTGTACCTGATTTTTTTTCCATGCACTACGCTGCTGGCACAGAATATACAGTTATGAGGACATCCCCGGGAACAGAGTATCGGGACACTTCTTCCCCTGGGAATTAATAGAAATCCGAAAAAATCATCATACGTCCCGGGAGGCATCAGATCCCATGCCGGAAAAGATAACTTATCAAGTTCCCCGACAAGATTAACTCCCCTGTTAAAAATAACTTTACCCTCCTTCAGGTAAGCTAGGCCCTTTATGTGTGAATAATCATTTCCTCCGGCATCACAGGCCTTTATTAAATCAGGCAGCGCCTCTTCAGCTTCGCCAACTAGCACAAAATCACATCCGGCATCTTGCAGGCTGAACTCCGGAAGAGCGGAAACATGAAACCCTCCCATCATAACCTTCAGGTCCGGATTTATTTTTTTCAACTCTTTGACAAGGTTTTTGGCCCTGGGGTAATCATAGGTCATAGAAGAAACACCCACATACCGCGGGTTTTCCCTTAAAATTATCCCGGCAGCTTTCCCGGTAGACAGGTTCAGTCCCTTGAAGTTGATTATTTTTACAGAATACCCGCTGGACCTTAAAGCGGATGCCAGATACCCCAGGTTAAGAGGGACAATATTGTGCAGTGTTTTTTGAGGCGGCTGTGTTAAAATTATATCAGGCATTTAATAATACAGCGGCACAAACTTTGATTTTTAACTTCATGAAATTAAAGCCGGCAAGGCATTTCTCCTTTTACAGACTCGCCTTCCCTGAAATACAATTAATCGTTTTTCAGGGGCAGACCTAATAACTTAAATCATACAGGTACACCGAAGCTTCAACATCTCTGAAATAATCAAGCCGGGCACCCATACTGTCCAGGTAGAAAAGAAATAATTTCTCTTCGTTAAAATCCCCCCAGTGGTAGTTACGTGAAAAAAGAAGCCAGACTCTCTGATGGCCTCTCAGGTTCTCCAGGTCTTTTATATACGGCCCGGGGTTATCGCGAGAGATTACCCCCAAAATGTAATTTTCAACCTCAAAACCGTATTTTTGCGAATAATATAAAAAAGGCCTTTCAGATACATAATACAGGTACAGGATATCCCCCGCCTGCTTATTTTCCATAAGGTATTTTATCACTGTTCTGATCTCCTCCCGGTCCCGGGGCACGAACAGATGATAGGCGGCGTTTGCAACAGGATGTAAAAAAAGCAGTATCACAAGTCCCAAAACTAAACCAGGAATTCTCTTCCGCGTTTTTCTTATAACCTCCATCGCGCCGGAGGCTATCACAAGAATAAGCACCGGAGATAAAAAAAGTATAAGCCGGGAAAGAAAAAGGTATTTTTGCATTGCGGATACTGCTATGGTTACAGCAAGGGGGGAAATTATAAGCAAATAAAGCTTGCTTCTTTTTTTCAACAGATATAAAGTGCCGATAATAAAAAGCAGGACTCCTATTCCGTAAAACCTTAACCCCAGTAGTTCATTAAACATATAAAAGAATTTTTCAAGGATATTTCCTATAGACTCATAGCTGAGCCGGGGCAAAGAAATAAAGTTTCCCAGTTCCCTGTGATAACTAGCAACCCATTGCCCCGTCTCTGTTTCAAGAAGCTTTTTAATGTTGAAAAAATAAAAGGCTATAAAACTTGCTACCCAGGGAAAATTCCCGGCGGCAAGCTTTATACTCTTTGAAGGTCCGCGCTCTTTTATATCAAAAATTGTAATTGTCGCAACTGTTCCGGAGAAAACAAGTATGGACGCATAGGAAAACCAGATCGCTGCCGCGCCCAGGCAGCCAAAAGCAAATGTTTTCAGAAATGAAGGTTTTTTCA
>PWQF01000198.1 GCA_003556865.1 Elusimicrobiota bacterium
CGACGCTCTTCCGATCTCTGATGCTCCTCTTCCCGTTCATCCTACCCAGCTTTATTCTTTTGCCGTTGTTGGAATTTTTGCCTTTCTTCTTTACAGAATTCTTAAAAGCAACTCTTTTAAGCAGGGCGCTGTTTTCGGTTACTATCTTTTATTATACGGCTTATTTAGAGTTTCAGTTGAATTTTTAAGGGGAGATTTCCGGGGCGGCTATATTCTGTTTTTCACTCCTACCCAGTGGGTGGCAGCCTTTGCTGCCGCTGCAGGTGCATACATAATTTTAAGGCCCCGCAATGAAGAAAAAAATAAAAGCTGAGACAAATGCAAAACCAAGGCTTGACCGCTACCTTGCTTTAAAACTGAAGATCAGCAGATCTCAGATAAAAAAGCTTATAGATAAGGGCCGGGTGAAAGTTTCAGGAAAACCCGTAAATGCTCACTACGGGGTTTTAGAGGGGGATATTATTGAATGTTCCATTCCCACTCAAAAAAAACTTATTGAGCCTGGCAGGGTTAATTACTTCACACTTTACAGAGACAGGGAAATTGCTATCATAAACAAGGGGCCGGGTGTAATAGTCCATCCTGCGCCTACTGTAGATGAAGCTACCCTGCTTAATGCTCTTTCTACTGAATATGAGAGCCCTCACTTGGTTCACCGGCTGGATAAAGATACTTCGGGTGTTATGATAATTGCTCTTAACCGGGAAAGTGCTTTAAATATAAGGAAACAGTTTGCCGCCCGGAAAGTGAAAAAAATTTACAAAGCCCTGGTTGAAGGAAGGGTAGAGAAAAAATCCGGTGAAATAGGGGCCCCTATAAAGAGGTCCAGGAGAGATCCCACTAAAATGACTGTGGGGTGGGTTGGGGCCCGAAAGTCCCTGACCCGGTTTAATGTTGTTGAGCTTTATGAAAAGGCTTCCCAGCTGGAGTTGTATCCCATTACCGGGCGAACTCATCAGATAAGGGTTCATTTATCTTATTACGGGAATCCTGTGATAGGGGATAAGAAATATTCGCAAAAGCCTATTGAGGGACTGAGGCATCTTCTTCACGCTGAACAAATTTCTTTCCGGCACCCGGGCAGCGGAAAGAGGCAAAGTTTTTCTGCTCCTCTTCCGGATGATTTTATCTCTGCTGTGGAAAAGCTTAGAAAAAAGGTAGAATTGAAATTATAAAGGAAAATAAATAAAATGACCAAAGGAAAAGGGATTATCCCTTCGCTGCAGGAATGGCCTGATATATTTAAGCTGATTAACAGGAAAAAGGGAATGCTTATTGTAGTTTCGGCTCCTTCAGGAACTGGTAAGACAACCCTCTGCCGGAAACTGGTAAATGAAATTGATAAGGCTGTCTTTTCTGTTTCACTTACCAGCCGTCCTCCCCGACCGGGAGAAAAAAACGGGCGTGATTACTTTTTTTTAAAGGAAAAAGATTTTAAACAAAGAGCGGACCAGGGCCAGCTCCTGGAGTGGGCCAGGGTTCACGGGAGCTATTACGGGACTTCAGCTGAGTTTGTGAGGCGGGGGCTGGAAAAAGGAAGTTATTTGTTTTTTGATATAGATGTTCAGGGGGGGAAACAGATAAAGAAAAAATTTCCCGAAGCGGTTTTAATTTTTCTTATGCCTCCTTCAATGGAAGAGCTTAAGAAGAGAATAACAGGTCGAAAAAGTGATTCAGAAAAAGAGATACAAAAGCGCCTTAGCAATGCGCGTTCTGAGATAAACGCGGCCGGTTTTTATGATTACCTGGTCATTAACAGTGATATTGATCAGGCAGCAAAAGACCTTAAAAGCATAATTAAGGCTGAAAGCCTTAAAATAAAAAAGATATCTTAAGGAAACATCAAGCTGTTAAAAGAGAAAAGAGGGAGAATAAAAAATGAAGGGAAAATTGGTAAAGCAGATTTACGACAAAGTAGATAATCAGTGGCTTTTTATCGTGGAGGCGGCGGCGAAGTATAAGGAAGAGTTTAAAAAAACTTCTAAAATAGGACAACCCCCTAAAATAGATGATGTTCTGCTGAATATGGTGGAGGGTGGCGCAGGGGAAGATAAGCAAAAAGAAGAGGATGACCGGCAAAAAAGCGGCGGGGAGGAAAAGAACAAAACAGAAGATAAAAAAGAAAAAACTGAAGGCAGTGGTAAAGCCTTTTCAGAGGATAAAAAATGAAAGCGGTTCTGGGGGTTACTGGCGGGGTTTCAGCTTATAAGTCCGCCGTTCTGGCCCGTCTTATGGTAAAGGAGGGATGGGAAGTTAAAACGGTTATGACTGAATCAGCATGCCGCTTTATTGCTCCGCTTAGTTTTCAGGCTCTTACTTCCGGCAGGGTATATACAGATATGTTCAGTTCCCGAAACGAGCCCAAACATATTTCTCTTTCAGACTGGGCCGATTTTATAGTGGTAGCTCCGGCCAGCGCAAACACAATTGCAAAGTGCGCCCTGGGACTGGCAGATAATCTTCTTAATTGTTTGATTTTGGGATTTCAAAAAAAAATTTTTTTATGTCA
>PWQF01000169.1 GCA_003556865.1 Elusimicrobiota bacterium
CACATCGGTGTAGTCCGGCCGGAAGAGTTCATCCGACTCATTTCTGAGCCACTGAATCTTGCGAATATGATCAGTAGCGGCGAATTCCTTGTCATTCTGCTGGATGTCATCAAAGGCGTGCCCGGCAACAGCCAAGTGGCAGAAATAGTCAATCAGCTTGCGTAGATTACGGCCTTCATCCCCATAGGTCGCGATTTTGCTCATCACGAAATCCGCACTGGAAAGCGGTACGCCCTTGGCGTTGATGCGCACGAAAATCTCGGCGACCGTTTCCACATCCAGATTGTCAGCAAGCGAAATCACACCGACCTGGGCGTGCTCGATGGCAGCAAGTCCGGTAACTGCGGCTTCAACCTTTGCTTCGTCGGCGTCCGGGTTCCGCTCAAAGTAACTGCGGAGAAAGGTCAACTGACTTTTACCGGAAAAGAATTCGCTAATGTCATGAATCCACTGGTTACTCCTGCCGATTGCCGGCGTCAGTGTGGCAAATTCCTCCGTGACCGGATTAAACGCGATCGCAATCTTTTGCTTCTGATATTGCTTTCCAATCACCGGTTGTCCCGCAATCGCCGCGCGCAGCGCCGTCACTCGCTGTTGACCGTCAATCAGGATTTGCTGATGAGCAGCTATCTCGCCGCCCTTGAGCTTCGCGCCTACAGACTGCCAGGTGATCAGGTAACCAACGGGGTAACCGTTGTAGAGCGAATCCATCAGATCGCGTACCTGTGAGGTTTTCCACACGAAGGGCCGCTGGAGCTCCGGGATTGCGATCTTGTCGCTGCGAATGTCAGCCAGCACCTGGCTGACAGCCGTCTGTTTTACCTCGTACTTTGCCACACCAAACTCCTTACTAAAGCATTCAATGCGCCAGGCAGGCCCAAGAGCGCGAAATTTTAGGGTCAGCCGCCTGCCTCAAAATATGATGCGCGCTCAACGCTTAACCCCCAGTTTGTTTTCTATCTCATCATGGATGTCCATCAAGACATCTCTGAATATTTCAGTCACCTTCTCCATCCATTCCTTGTCAAATGATTCGTCCCTGAAAACCCAGCCTGTTCTTTCTCTTGCTGCGCCCAGATATTCACTGTTAAACACTGAGTAACCATTCCATTCAGGCACTCTCGATAACTCAGGCGCCAATATGACAGAGCCGTTACTGACCTGGGTCCACCTCTCTTTGATCCAATCTGATGGCTGTCCGGAGTCGTCATCTACATCGCCTCGGTAAAGCAGGACGTGGAATCCCGGAAACTGCTGCGCCGGCCATGAAATATCGTGATAAAAAACGAAACAGATCGGTAGACCGTATTTTTCCTTCCATGCCTCAGGAATTATCCGGATATAAGCCTTTTCTGACTTTTTAGCCTGAACAATTTCGGCGTCTTTTGTCTTCGTCACCCCTTGACCAGTTAGATCCCTTATTATGGATTCGCATTTTTTTAAAAGGCTCTCTGAGGCCTTGTCATCCCACAACCCAGGCCTGATTCTGTTAATTTCACGAAACAATTCAACCAACTCAGGGTCTTTAAAAAGGCTACCAACCAACTCTCTGTCTTCTGATGACCCCATAAAGCTCTCCTTGAGATGCCTGCTGAATGCTTCAATAAATGGCCTGGTGTCTTCGTTTGTACCCATACGGGATACATCTTCCAGTGAATCGGCAATGTGTCCCCAGCTCAAAAGGACGCATGGCACATCGTGGCCTTCAGTGGCTGTGCCAGGCATATTTCCCTTGGGAGTAAGAAAAACCATAATTCTCGGCCGCTCCCTATCAGGGTATTCATGGAGCAACCTGTCCTGATAAGTTTGGAGCTGATTTTCCTGTTCAGCCGCCCAAATTTTTACCTCGATGCCGATTACCGGCCCCTTGGGATAACAATCGATCAAAATATCAATCTGGTTCCGCTCGCGGGCAACTGACACCTGGGAGGAATCAACAGTTAACTCGGCACTAACAGGCAGGGGATACTTTCTGTCCCTGGTGACTGCCGGAGAATCCGCCACCAGCGCAATAAACTCTCGCAGGAAGTGGTCCCCGAACCCATGCGGATTTTTGGGATCAAGCAGATATGCCAGAAAATCCGAGTGGCTGTGTTCACGGTATTCAATACCCAGCGCCTGGAAGGGCCGAAAACGTTGTTTGCGGCGGCGCAACTGAAGAAAAGACGGGTGGCGCAGCAAACGTCGCACCCGTTGCTCAAACAAGGTTATCTCATTCTTTGTATCAGCCAATGAACTGCCAACCCTCTATTGCTTTAATATAAATGAGAATTATGGGTATCCCGATTCCTCTGATTAGCCATATGTAAATTAACTATGAAACAAGGTCCATGAGCTTGTCGTAACTATCCACTACGTCGTACCTGACTTTGTCTGAGGTGATTTTGGCTAAGAACTTTCGGGCACATTTGATTTTACTGTGTTCTAGTTCGCGTAGCTCCAGGGTGTTGAGCGAGCCTTTGGTCTCGGCGATGAAATAGATATGTTTGACCTTGCCCTGCTTGAAGG
>PWQF01000236.1 GCA_003556865.1 Elusimicrobiota bacterium
CCCCCTTGGAAAACGTCAACGGGAAATTATATGGGAAATGTACAACATGTACACCGTGGAACTTCGTGCCAGACGGCTCCAAAGCTGGGAGGGAAAACGTTTGCAGCTTTTATTGGAGCTGGAAAGAACCAAAGAGCCTTTGTTCCGTCGCGCAGACGCGGCAGTGATTGACGAGGTTCAGGATCTTTCCGCAACAGCAATAAGATTACTGCTGCACTTTGTGAAAGACACACGTTTTCTAATGTTTTCAGCGGATTCGGGTCAATCAATTTACAGCACTAACCCTGCATGGAAGACTATTAGCAGCAAACTCAAATTTACAAGTAAAAGCTTCATTTTGCGTAAATCCTACCGCATGACCAAAGAAATTCACCAGGCTACTGCCCCACTCAGATTGGATACTGATAAAGAGGATGATGCCGGTCTGCGTTTTCAGCCAGTTTTTACAGGCCCAGAGCCGATCTGGCTCAAGGCACATATTCACGAGCATGTTGATCGGACACTTGAAATACTTCGGTTTCTGATTCGAAAGCAACAAGTGAACCCGAACCAGATCGCTATCATCTGCCGATTCAAGAGTCAGACTCAGGAAATCCTAAAGGCAGTGGAATCAGATGGGCTAAAGGCACATATTCTGGACCGAAATACACCACTGGAGATAAATGCACCAGTGCTTACGATACTCAACGTTCATGCCTCCAAGGGGCTGGAGTTTCCATTCGTCATCATTCCCTTCCTGAAAGACGGTATCTACCCAAACAACATTGCGTTAAATGAATGCCGGGATCAAACAGAGAAGGAGGAATGTTTGAACAAGGAGCAGAGCATTCTTTATGTCGCCATGACAAGGGGTTCCAGACGCATCTGGATGGTTTCAGACCCAAGAAATCCGTCCCGATTCCTTGACTTGCTAGACGAGAACCACTGGAGAATAGCCAATTGATCAGCACGACGGTTTTCGACTTAAGCGACTTGGATACCGCTAGAACTAACCGCTCCATCATCGAGGAGCTATCAACAGAGCTTGTTAATGGCTTTCCCGAAAAATACTCAAAACCCGGTAAGCCATTTGTTCTCGGTCACCTGACCAGAACGACTCGCACTTTTAAAGGGGAGAGAAGATACTCTGCTCAAAAGGGCATTGAGGCTTCAATTTATCGATTTGGAAACCAAGTGGCTTTGGGACTTTGTGGCACCAACGACTTCTCGCGAGATTGCGCGGATGAAGGCATTTCCAGCCGACCGGATTTTCTGAAGTGGAGGCATGCTCATGGTGCACTTTCCTGGAAGCAGCATCTCGAAATTGTGCAAGAAGCCATTCTTGATCTCGAAGAGGTTGGATACCTGCTACCGCACATCCAGACAAAGGGCTTTAGTGCATTGGAATTTTCCGTTTTCGATCAGGAACGCAGCTATGGCCCAGCCGCGTTTCGCGCTTCATCAATGCTCAAATGCCCCCTACAGAAGGCGAGTGTTGACGAAATCACGATTTCGAGGATCGGTGGGATTCCAAGCCGGTCAAAAATGAGACTGCCAGACTTTCCAGGCCAGGTTGCTGGCCTGTTCAATCGCCCACCTGCCATCAGGGCCAGCGGTGCTGCCCAGGGAAGCGGCAATATCATCCTGATTCCATCTGCAGCGGACCAGGGTGATCTGGCCGTGCTGATCCGAAAGATCGAAACACTGGAGTTGAAAGGCACCAAATTCCAATTGATGCAGGAAGAGAGTTTGTTTAACCGTTTTTCCTGGCCGAATGCGCTATTTAGCATCGCCATGAAGTCAGGCTGCCAACCCTGGTCGACTACTATGCACAACGATGGTCCACGCATTGCTCTTGATGCCGGCCATGACCCAGCAAGAAGGGCCTCTCGTTGGGCCATGTCCCAATATGGCTGCAAAGCCGGTGAACTGGAGATATCACATTTTGACGGTCGCCTAAAGGAGAATATTGAAGGCGATGTGCTGCGAGCATTTTCGTCGACGTCGCCGGCTCAAAATGAGATCTGGAGGGACGGTCGACTGCATAAGCGAGATGCTGCAGCGATTAGCCGCGCACTTTCTGGCTCCCGTATATTCGAAATCATAAAGTCTGCCAACCTGATCTTGTTTCGCGGTGACATCAATGCGCCTACTCCGCCACGAACGGGAGATTGCGTCATATTGAACGAGTGCAACACCATCATCCAAACTCAGAACGCCAAAGTTTCTGAAAGCTACCGGCGTCCCCTCCAGGCAAGAGGCGAGATCGACCAGAAATGGTGCACGGACTTCGTTTCATTGGCTTTTCGACCGACGCGTTCCATCTACAACCTAAGCTCTCTTCCAGCCCCGCTTTACTTTGCAGACCGGGCGTCAAAACTTTCCACGTCGGGTTGGCTGAGCGCGGTGGGCAACGGGTGGCATTTGCCGGCACCACTATAGCCATACCACCGGACCTTTTTTTGGCTAGATCACGGCCTCTTCATTTGGTCGCCGGCGGTCGATCAGCGCTCGTTTTCGGGCCCGA
>PWQF01000103.1 GCA_003556865.1 Elusimicrobiota bacterium
AAATTTACGGGCCCAGGGTGGGTGATTCAGAAAAAGCCGTTTCCTTCCGTATAACTGCCGATTTTCAGAGCCGGGGGGCGCGTTTGGATTTCCAGGGCAGCACTCTTTACCTGAATGAGGGAGAGTGGAGCGACTGGCAGGATATTTCTTTCCGGGTGGGGCTTTTCAGGAGAATGCGCGGCGTGGTGAAGTTTTACCTCAAATCTGCCGGCCCGGAGTTTGAGCTGTATGCCGGCCCGGTGAATTTCAGCCCCGAAAAACCCTATTTCCCCGTATCACATCCCCGCAGGTACTCAAGAAAACTGGCCCGAAAAACCGGCATCTACCATACCCAGGGAATGCCTTATGACACCTGGCCCTTATCCGAGGGCATATTCACAGATGATGTCTTCCTGGAACATATGGACGATATTTTAGGCCGGAGAACGGAAATACTTGAAAGTGAATTAAGGGATTTTACCGGAGGGGCCTTCTTTTTTTATTTCGGCGCCCTGGATACCGTCCAGCACATGTTCTGGCGCTATACCGACGACCGCAATCCCCTTTACAGAGAGAACTCCCCTTACAGGGATGTAATAAATAAATACTACCGGAAATTCGACTCTATTCTGGGCAAGGTGAAGGAATCCATAGATGCAGAGACCCTTTTAATCGTCTTGTCCGACCATGGTTTCGGCTCTTACCGCAACACTGTGCATCTTAACCGCTGGCTTCTGGAAAAAGGTTATCTTTTTCTGAAAGAGGGCTCCGGTGAGGGAAGAGAATTTTTTGAGGATGTTGACTGGAGCAGGACAAGGGCATACGCTCTGGGCTTCGGGGGAATCTATATCAACAAATCCGGCAGGGAACCCCGCGGCATTGTCAGCGAATCAGATTACCCGGAATTGAAGGCGGAAATAAAAACAGAGCTAAAACAGTTTCGAAATCCTCAGACCGGAGAAAACGTTGTCCATAACGTTTACCTCCGCAGCAGGGAATTTCACGGCCGCCGTATGGAAGATGCCCCCGACCTGTTTGTGGGGTTTAATAACGGGTACCGCGTATCCGAACAGACTGTTCTGGGAGGGGCGCCGCATACTGTTATTGAACAGAACAGAAATAAATGGAGCGGAGACCATTTAATAGACCCCGAGTTGGTTCCGGGGGTTATATTCGTTAATAGGCCGACAGCATTTAAAACCCCTTCAATTATTGACATTGCTCCTACGGTTCTGAAATTTTTTAATATTGAACCCGAAAGGAAAATGGATGGCAAGATTTTACCAGGATTAAAACCTTAAAATGCATTTTATTATAAATTAGGAGAAACCCAAAACTATGAAAAATAAAAAGATACTGGTATTAACGTTTCTGTGCCTGTCGGCAGGGATATTGACGGGAAAATAATGAAAGAGGCAATCAAGCCCGCGTTTTTGAAAAATCCTCCGGAATATATTGACACTTACGAAGAAGAACTTCCGGAAGTTTCCCGCCAAGAAAAACTTACGCCGGAAGACAAGGAACACCTGGAGGAATTAAGAAGACTTGGGTACATTCAGTAGCTTATTTGTAAATTACAGAAAATATTTTATATCATCTATCTTTCCAAACAGCAATAATGCAGAAGATATTTTTTTGAAAAGAGTCTGATTTGACAGGTGCAAGAATCATAAGTTAAGATTTATTTTTAATGTGCCGGTGTAGCTCAGCGGCAGAGCAATCCCCTCGTAAGGGATAGGTCAGGAGTTCAAATCTCCTCACCGGCTCCAGTTGCACAAACAAGAAAAAAGGAGACACCCCGGAGCCGGATTGCTCCCGGGGTATAAAATTAAATGGAAGGGATACAGTTTATATTAGGTATTTTTTCTGTAGGCGCGGCCTATCTTTTTTTCAGGCGCCATACAGTTGATTTTTTCCTTTTTGTATTACTGATAATAGCTCCTTTTTTCAGGCTTTTTGACGGCTATATACTTCAAAATATTCATTTGATAATTGCCGCTGCCGGAATAGGGGGAGTGATTTTAGGTGCTGTTTTAAATAAGCTGGAGGAATACAGTGAATTCCTTTTGAAATATATTATACCTGTTGCCCTCAGCACCATAGCTGTCCACTTTTTTCTTCAGACCTATGATTCAGCTCAGATAAAAATAACAATACTGGAGACTGCAGGGCCGATTATTCTTATGATCTGGCTTGTAAGAAGGATTAAGCTGGGAAGCTTTATTCCGCCCTCTACCAGGAAGTATGCTGTTATTCCGGCCCTGCTTTTTTTTATAAGCGGCCTTGTATCTTTTCTCTTTTCTAACTTCAGACTGGAAACTTTTGAACCGGGTCTTCTGCGCAGAATAGTATATATAGGTGTTTTCCTTGCAGTTATTTATGAATATGACAGGGAAAAAGATTTTATGAGAATAATGAGGTGGGTCCTGGCTTCCGCGGCGCTTATAACTTCTTACGGGCTTGTTCAATACCTGGGCTGGGACTGGCATATATGGGCCGGTGCATTCGGGCAGAGAATATTTTCTACATTTGGGAATCCCAATTTTCTGGGAGCCTGGCTGGTTCTTATTTTTCCCCTGGCTCTTATACAGGCAATTGTCAAAAAAAAATGGTACTATTTTCTGCTTACAGCCTTAATACTTATCAACGCCGCCTTTACTTATACAATGGGCAGCTGGCTTGGAATCTTTGCCGCGGTGACAGTTCTGGTAATACTTGGGGTTCTTTATCTGGTTAAGGGAAATCCGGCTCTCCTTAAAAAAATTGCTGGAGGAATTGTA
This sequence comes from Elusimicrobiota bacterium, assembly GCA_003556865.1. Next base: position 2,760 of record PWQF01000103.1, read on the forward strand.
CTTTTCCTTTTTGTTGTTACTATTTCAGGTATTGTAGCTTTATCTATGCGCCGCCCCCGCTCCATAACCTTCAGGCTCTTTACCTGGGGTGCAAGTATGAAAATGATTTCAGAGCCCATAGCAGATTTTGCATCTCCCTTAAGAGCGCTCCTTATAGGTCACGGCATAGAGTCCTTTAACCTTGTATACCCTGCTTACCGCCGCCCGGAAATTTTTCATCTTGAAGGGAGACATAATACCCAGACAGACCATGCCCATAACGAGTATGTTGAAGTACTTTTTGATGAAGGGCTCTTTGGATTTGTGGTTTTTATCTGGCTGCTGGTGCTTATTTATTATGCCGGTTTTAAGAGACTCTCTCTGCTGGGCGTGGGCGGGGAAGTCTCAATTAATGATTACTATCTTGTGGCTGTTTTGTCCGGAACCCTGGGAATGCTGGTCCATGCCGGCCTGGATGTGAATCCCAGATTTGTCTCTTCCGGATATATTTTATGGGTTTTTCTGGCCCTTCTTATAGTGCAGAGTACTCCTTTTAAGAAAAAAACAGAAAAAAGGCTTAAAGATAAAAAAAATATCATACCTAAATATATGCAGATTTTCTTAGTTTCAGTTCTGCTGGCCGCCGGAGTAAGGCAGACCCTCCTGGCACACGGCAGATTTATTGCAAATATGCATCATAACCAGGCTATAGCCTTTTCCAAGAGGAGGATGTGGGACCGGGCTGTCAAACATTATCATAAAGTACAGGAAAGGCATCCTGCTTTTATAATGGCCTATTACTTTGAGGGTAATGTTTATAATGACCGTCTTTCAGAGGCGGTAAGAAAGGGTGAGAGAGAAGAAGCTGAAAAATATTACCGTAAGGCCATAAAAACTTATTCTGATAAAGTAAGAGCTATGTATCCTAATTATGTGCAGCTTCATTTCCAGGAGGGGATGCTTCATATGAGGTTCGGCAATACGCAAGAGGCTTTAAAATCATTCAGGCGCTATCTTAATATAGTTGATCCCGTATATACCCCCACCTATTTCCGGCTGGGGGAAATTTATGCCCGGGAAGGAAAAATGGAGCAGGCCAGACTTTATATGGAGGAGGCTGTGCGCAGAAAACCGGATGAGATAGATACATATATGAATCTTGCCAACCTTTTCAGGGTGATGCGAAACCCGGGCGGTGCGGTGGATACTTATCTGATGGCGCTGGATAACTTGGACGGGGAAGATGAATTAAAACAGGTTGCCCGGGGGCTTTCAGAACTCTATATGGCTTTGGGGGAAAAAGAAAAAGCAGCGGATATTACTGAGAAATTTGGCCTTAACCAGGCAGTTGAATAAAAAAATAGAAAGAGCGGCCCTTAATTTATTTTTAGGGGCGGTTTTTATTTCCCCTCTTATATTTTTTACGGGACTGACCAGGAACCCCTACCTTATCCAGGAAAGGGTGCTTCAGATTTTTTTGGTTATATCTCTTTCTCTTCTCTTATCAGGGAACGGGTTTAAACTGAAACTTCCCATTACTTTTCTTGACAGGCCTCTCTGGTCATTTTTCCTGGTTGCTTTATTTTCTTTTTTGATTTCCTTTTTAAGGTACCCGGACTTCAGATCCTCTTTTGTTCACTACGGGGGGCGGGGGATACTGCTTTTTCTTTTTAGCGCTCTTGTGCCGTTTTATTTTAGCTCGGCTTTAAAGGTGCAATTAACGGAAAAAGTAAAAAAAATTGTAATTGCAGCCGGAAGCATTGCCTCGGCTTACGCTCTTCTGCAGTTTTTCAACTCCGTCATAGATTCTGTAAACCTTGACTTTATATGGGGGAAAACCCTTGATCCATTCGGGGCCCGCAGCATATCCACTTTTGGAAACCCCAATTTTCTCTCGGCTTATCTGATGATAGTTGTTTTCTGGATTATAGCTTATATGTTTACCCAAAAAAAAGCTAAGTGGGTACTCCTTTTTATTCTTAATATTTCCGCCCTGGCAATTACCATGACCCGGAGTACTTTTGCGGGACTGCTGCTGGGCCTTCTTTTGCTTTTATATGCCTTAACTTCAGAATATAAAAATAAATATATAAATTTTAAGAAAAAGATACTGCTGACTTTTGGTTTAATAGCGGCAGTGGGTTTAAGTTTCTTTTTAATATCATCCCAGTTCCGGGATAGGTTGGAGGGTATGGTAAGTTTAAATAAAATGGGCAGATCCCTTGACCAGCGCCTGCTTATATGGGAGTCATCGGCTGGTATGTTTATCCAGGATCCTGTTATAGGTAGAGGATGGGGGAACTTTGAAATATTTTATCCTTTTTACCAGGGCAGAATAGTTGAAAGGGCGAAATACCGTCCCTTAAGAACCCATGCAAATAATGCTCATAATTTTTTCCTGGAAATTATTACCCAGTCGGGTATTATCGGCGGGGGAGTTTATATCTGGTTAATGGCTGTATTTATTTATTCCTCAATAAAAATATTTAAAGAATCTAAGGGGGAAAATAAAGTATGGGCGGCAGTATTTACTTCTGCAGCCGTTGCTTTCTGGGGGGATAATATTCTTAATGTCTCTCTTTTTTTTCCTATGCCCGCTCTTGCTTTCTGGATTAATGCCGGGCTGCTGGCGGGTCTGGGGAGAAGAATATGTAAGGAACCTCAGCGAAAAATAAACCTTAACCGGTTTAAATATTTTTTTATAGTTTTTTTTGCCGCAGCATCCGGGTCAGTTATCTATTTTAACTGTATATATTTTAAGTCTGCCGTTCACTTTTTCAGCGGATTTAAGGCTTCCCGGAGCCAGCAGCTTCAGATTGCCGAGCGGGAACTTTTAAAATCCTGGGATACCTATCCACTTATCGTGGATAATAATTATGAGCTGGGAAATATTTACATGCGCCAGGCCGGAACGGAAAACTCCCAAAAACTTGAGAGGGCTGTATGGGCCTACGGCCAGGCCCTCAGGGCCAACCCCGGTTATGATGAAATTTATTATAATCTTGGAGTGGCCCACCTGATGAAAGAGGAGCCCTCTCTGGCGGAGCGTAACTTTAGAAAAGCCCTGAAAATTAATCCTGTTTCTCCCAATATATATGTAGCCCTTGGAGATATTGCAGGCCGGAAAAATGAATATGAAAAAGCCCGGGAATTTTATGAAAAGGCTATAAGCCTGGGGGCGTCGGGCAGACAGATATATAATAATTACGGATATTATTTAGAGAGGCTGGGGAAAGTTCCAGCGGCTCTGGGCCACTACTTAAGCCTGCTTGAATATGAGGATTATTATGAGCAGGCGCGTTCCAGTATAATACGCCTAAAAACAATCCAAAGGCAAACCTTAAAAACTGAAGAAAAGGAAGAGGTTTTTAAAAGGGTAGATAAATATATAACCGGGGAGTCCTGGGAAAAGGCCCTGGATGGGATAAAAGAAATACTTGATAAGAATCCTGCCTCACTGAAGGGGCTTATTTATGCAGGCAACATATATGTCCAGCTTGGAAGGATAGAGGAGGCAGAAGAAAAATACCGTATGGTTTTGCTTATAGATCCCGGGAATCAAACTGCAAAGAGGAACCTTGAAGCTGTCAGCAGATAAAGCAGGAACGGTTTTAATACTGGCCGGGCTTATATTCTCTCTTTTTCATCTTCAGACAAGATTAAAAGCAGAGAATGATAACAGGAGGGTAGAGATATTAATCTCTCCTGAAGAAGGGCAGCTGTCTGAATCGGCTGTTATACAGGAGTACAGCTTTAAAGAATTAAATTTTATGGCTATAGCTACCCGGTGGTCCCCCGGATTGAGCCATCCATTTAAAAAAATAAACAGCGGCTCCACCGTTTTAATTTTCCAAGACAGGGACTTTTATAAAGAGGCTTTTGCCACCGCAAAAATTAAATTTAATGATAAAGTTGAAAAAAAAGAGAAGAAAGGTCTTTATTATATTTATTTTAAAGATTTAAGCTGGGATAAGGTGGCCCCGGTAGGCGCCGGAATCGTTTATCCGAAAAAAAATTTTAAAAGATTATATATAAGACCCCTTAATGACCGTAAAGTTAACAGGGAAAGTATTGACAGGATTTTTGACCGGTCTCCCGCGTCGGGGATGATTTTTAAAGGAGAGGAAGTGCTTGGTTTTCCGGATAAACTGGATTATGTAAATAAACGGATTAAAAAGAAAAATATGCTTATACTTAATATCGAGTTCTTTCCCCAGCGCGGAATGAAAAAACTTTCCTCCGGCCTACGCGCGTCTCTGCTTCACAGCCTGCCTGATTTTTTAGAACCGGATCAGAGCTTACTGAGGGCTAAAAGAGCAATGAGGGAGCGAAGCGCCCGGGTATTTTATTTTAAGGAAAAGGGGGCTGCTCTTAAATTCAAAAAACTTCTTCAAAAATATATTCTGGTTTTAGGTGAACCGGGCGGGATTATTATTGGTTCTGATTTCTCTTTTATGCCTATATTTTCGGCTTTTTTTATAATAACGGGACTTATGCTTCTTGCGGGGGTTTCCTCCCGGGCTCTTCTTTATTTAGTTATAATATTTTCAACTTTCCTGGCTGCCGGGGAGGGGGGGCGTCATTTTCTTATTCCTGTAACAGCGGCAATAATCCCCCCCTATCCATAAAAACAGCTCAAACAAGATATACAACCTTTATCCGGGCGCTTGTATTTATATTCTGCTTCTCCCTTCTCGGGGGACTTCTTATAGCATCGCTGGGATGGTCCGGTGCTAATTATACAAAGATAAGTACTGTCAGAGGAATAAAGTTTTCTTATCTAATACCCTTATTCCTTGGAGCCTGGCTCTTTTTAAAAAATGAGATACTTAACAGTTTGAGTAGGCCGGTAAAATGGGTTCATATTTTAGCCGGAGCGGCATTTTTGGCCTTAATGGCACTTTTAATGGTGAGAAGCTCTAATGTCGGGGGCGGATTTGTATTAAATGCAGAATTAAATATAAGGGAGGCGATGGAGAAATTTTTTGTATGGCGTCCCCGCTTTAAAGAGTTTCTTTTCGGGCACCCGCTTCTTATGGGCGGACTTTACCTTTATTTTAAGGGAGGTAAGGGATCGGTGCTTTCAAAAATTATGATTATCGGAGGAATAACGGGGATATCTTCAGTCTTAAACTCTTTTATGCATATACATACCCCCCTGGCCGGCTCTATAATACGTTCTTTCTTCGGGTGGGTAATGGCAGTTATTCCCGCCGCGGTTATTATCTTTTTTACAGAAAAGTGGCTTATAAGGGAAAAATAGTAATCTGCGGGTATTACGGCTATGCCAATGCCGGGGATGAGATAATACTCCGGCAGCTGGTAAAGGGTATAAAAAATAAATTGCCGGAGATGGCTCTTTCCGTTTTAACCCGGCCCGGGGAAAAAAAGAAAAGAGGATACAGAAATGTCAACCGCTATAATCCCTTAAAAATATTTTTAGAAATCAGGAGTGCTTCCGCCCTTATGATGGGGGGGGGGAGCCTTTTCCAGGATAAATCAGGGGTTTTCAGTATTTACTATTATTTTCTTATAATAATTTTCGGCTGGCTGCTTGGTAAAAAAGTAATAATATTTAACCAGGGAATAGGGCCAATAGGCAATTCGTTTAACCGATATATTTCCCTCTTTATTTTCCGGCTCCCGGATATTATAATTGTAAGAGATGAGCATTCCTTTAAATATCTACAAAAGTTTAAGTATCTGAGGGAAAAAATTTTTCTGGGGGCCGACCCGGTATTTTCACTTAAACCGGTAACTGCCCGTGATTATAGCGGAAGAAATAAGGTCGCTGTATCTTTAAGAAGATGGAAAAATTTTTATTTAAATAAATCTGCAGTTGAAATAAAAAAAGAGCTTAAAAAATACGGTTATGAAACTCTTTTTCTTAATATGCACCGCAGTTATGACAGCCCCGCCTGCGGCGCCGGATATAATACTGCCTGCAAAAATGAAAAAGAAGTATTTAGTATGTTAAGAGAAAGCCGGGCTTTAGTGGGTATGAGGCTTCATTCACTTATGCTGGGGGCACTGGCGGGACTGCCTATGGTGGGGGTCAGTTATGATCCTAAAGTGGAAAGTTTTTGCAGGTATATGGAAATCCCTTATGTTGATATTAAATCTTTTTCTCCTGAAAAAACCATAAGGCTTCTTGTGAAGGAGATGGGCCGGGAGAAAGGGTATGCAAAAAAAATAAATAAACTTTCCCGCCGTCTGGATAAGAGCTGGGAAATTTTAAAAAACAGTTTTACTTAAAAAGAAGCTTTATGAAGTTGACAATGCTGCCGGTATTTCTATATAATCAGAATCAACCGGCTGGCCTCAGGCGGGGAGAAACTGAACAGTAATATGGAGAAAAAATGAAAATTATGGGTATTGATCCCGGCCTGGCAAGCATGGGTTGGGGCCTTATAGAGACCGTCTCCGGGCAGGAGCCTTCGGTTATTGATTGCGGGTGCATAACCACTTCGGCGAAGAAACCGTTTTCGCACAGGCTTAATATTTTGTACCGCAAGTCACTTCGGCTGGCAAAAAAATTTTCTCCTGATGAAGTGGTGCTGGAATCACTTTTCTTTGCAAAAAATACAAAGACGGCAATGAAAGTAGCGCATGCCAGGGGGGTAATAATGCTGGCCTTTCATCATTCTGAAAAAAAATTAGAAGAGTATACTCCCCTGCAGATAAAGCAGTCTCTTGTAGGTTATGGAAGAGCAGAAAAAAAGCAGGTCCAGTTTATGGTTAAAAACTTTCTCTGTCTCCAGGAGCTGCCTTCTCCCGACCATGTTTCCGATGCCCTGGCAGCGGCCCTGTGCCATTTAAATAACAGGAAATTAAAAAATATATTAAAGGAAGTTTGAATCTGTTATGTATGCATATTTAAAAGGAATACTTAAAAGTAAAACCCCCTCATCCGCAGTTATCGAAAATTACGGTATCGGGTATGAAGTAAAGATAGGGACAATGACTTATAATGATCTGCCGGAGCCCCCTGAAGAAGTAATGCTTTACTTATATCATTACCTGAGAGAGGATGCGGAAGATCTTTACGGATTTTCAGGGAAGAATGAAAAAAAGCTTTTTGAAATGATTTTAACAGTTTCAAAAATAGGCCCGGGAAAAGCCCTTAACATTATTTCCCAGGTTACTCCCTATGAGTTTACTGAAGCTGTAAAATGTGAGGATATAAATATGCTTTCTTCTATAAAGGGTATAGGAAAAAAAACAGCCGAGCGCATCATACTTGACTTAAAAGATCGCCTTCCGGGCATAATGCCTGATGATTACGCAGCAGCTTCCAA
>PWQF01000178.1 GCA_003556865.1 Elusimicrobiota bacterium
ACCCTCCAGGCCCGAACCGGCCTGGATAACCTCATAACCAAGCATCTCCAGGTTATCCGCAAGTACAGATGCCATAATCTCTTCGTCCTCTATTATCAGTATTTTCTGTGTCATATAAGAATACCCGAAAATGCATACAAACTTGCAGGCGCCATACGTTTACCGAGACCGAAATTTCCGGACCCGGGACAAAACCGGTAAAATAACGGATATCTTATTTTTTTTTGCGGGTTTTTATTCATAACTATTTCATTTAAAGTTTAACCAATACTTATTTAATTTTTAACAAGCCGAGTTTAATATATATCTATTTTTTATCTTTTTTCAAATAACAGACTTCATCACTTCATTACTTGGCGCTGAGCATATCGGTGTAGGCGTTAAGGTTCTGTATCAGCGTATGGTCGGTTCCCCTCCTGCCCCTGAGAGCATTGAGAAGGTAGCGGCTCAATCCCTGGAGCCTGAAATAATCCAGCACCGAGCGGCGCGGACGTCCCACCAGGTCATAGGCCCTTACCACAACCAGCAGATGCTCCACCGCTGCGCTTATTATCCCCACTATGCCTCCTGAACTCCCGGCAGGCGAACTTATCCTCTCACCCGGAGCCGAAGCACCAGCCGAAGGCGAACTTACCCTCCTGGTGCGCCCAAGCATCTTTTCATAAGAAGAGTGAATCTCTTTTACCTGCTCCATTACCCTGCTTGCCGTTTCAGGTTCAAGACTGCCAAGTGCCTTAAAACGTTTCCTTAAGGCATCATTAAATACCGCCCGGCCGGCAAGAACCCCGAATAAGCCGATGCTGTACTGCTCTGAAACACTCATTGCCTCAAACCATATTTGGCTGGCAAGAAGGCGCTCATCATCATAATCCAGGCTCTCCATATAACTCAGATAAGCCTGCTGCGATACCGAATCAGCTATAACACCCTTAAGCATCTGCTTCATATCCGCATACACATAGGCAGCCACGGACTCAAGGGTTTCAAGCTTACTGCGCAGAGAAGGATCAAGAGATCCTTCAGAACTATCGTATTCAAGAAGACCCTCTATAAGATCCTCGTAAGATATCCCGGATATGATTTCGGCAATACCCTCATCAGCCTGGGCGGTTAAAAGGGCCTCGTATACGGGGCGGGCCCCTTCAGGGGAAATTCCTTGATAATCTGCGCTTATTAAATCTTTTATTTTTGCTTCCCCAATTCCTATGACCTTATCTGCCGCTCCGTAATATATGATAACACGGTCATCTTTTTTAAGTAAGGAGCCGGAATCCATTTCTGCCGGCACCGCACCGCTGGTAAATACTACGTTATCAACCCACCCTTTATTCTCCCAATCTTTTTCCGGTTTTAATATAGGCTCTTCGGACCGATAAATTACTTTTTCAGGATTATCAAGACTGCTTAAAATAACGCCCAGCATATATGTAATTTCACCATTTAAAAGTGAAACTCCATGGTAGATATGAAGCCAACCTAATTCTGTTTTAATTGCAGGTGCGCCGCCGCCCAGTTTCCTGCTGTCCCAGCTTCTCTCTCTTGCCTGGGCAAATAGTCGGCTATTTTCCTTCATAAAAGTTTCAGCCTCTCCCGGATTCTTCTGCTCCATTTCCTTAATCCAGGCTGTAAATTCATTTATGTTTTTAAAATGCATGGAATACATATTTTTACCGCCCATCCTGTGTATAAGAGTTAACCCCGTTTCTCCCCCGTCAATTAAATATGCATCCTTATTTGACTGCCCCGGAAACAGAAGCCCCAGTCTTTCCCATTTATCCCAGTTACGCCCCACAAAATCCCTGAGCCCTATGCTGGCAACCCCGATCTGGGCAAGCCGGCCGTCCCAGGCAGTATAGAGCATATAAACCGTATCATCTATAAGCATAAGCCGGGGATCTTCTACTCCAGACCCGTATTTGGGGTGCGGCTCTTTTCCTACGCCCTCGTAAGAAGCGGCAGGGGAGAAGATCGGAAGGGTTTCCCGTTTAAAATTATAGCCGTCGCTGCTTACTGCCATTCCTATGCGGTTTATATTATCATCCCCGAAAGCGCGATAAGCCATATATGTAGTTCCGTCTATTTTTAAAGCGGCAGGATTTAAAACAAACTGCGACTCCCAGGATATCTTTTTATTTCCTTCATTTAAAAAGGTATCTGAACGGGGTTCAAGGACGGGATTTCCTTCGTAGCGCTCCAAAATATCTTTTTTAAAATCTTCAGAGGAACCCGTCTGGTTAAGTTTTTCAATTTTTGATTTTATTCTCAAGATCTCCGAAACGGTCCATAATTGTGAAACAGAGCCCCGTGCTTCATATGGAGGTTCAGGATTAAACAGCTCCGGCAGGCTGCCTTCTCTTTCAGCAAAATCCAGAAGATATTTAATTTTACTTTTAATTTCCCTAAGTGCGTTCCGTTCATTCCCGTAAACTTTTAAATAGGAATCGGCATAAGGACCTATGAGCCAGGGCCATACTATACCCTGATGATATACCCGGTCTCTTAAAACTTCCGGCTCATATGTTTTATATGAGGAATGGTATTTTTCATCATAAGGGGCAAGTGTCCTTAACCCGTAAGGTGTCAGAAGATCTTCTTCAGCTTTTCTTAAAACTTTTTTTTGCCTTTCCGTATCAAGCAGGCTGCAATTGTGACTGAGAGAAATAAGAAAAAGCGCGTTGGGCCGGACTGCTTCTCCATCTTTGTCTCCTTCTATTACATCATAAGGAAATCCTGTTTCATAATTCCAGAATTTTTCTCTTATGGAATTCTTTGTAATCTGCGACAGTTCATACCAGTATTGCGACTGCTCTTCATTACCTAAAAATCTTTCAAATTCCGCAACTATTTTCTGTGCATTATGATAAAGGGCGTTAATCTCCACGGCTTTTCCGTTCCTGGGGGTCACCGGCCCGGCTCCTTTATCCTTATCTATTTGCGGCCAGGCATCCATCCAGGTAAGAGCTCCATAGGGGCTTTTAATTAAACCGTCTTCGTCTCTTTTTATTTTAAACTTTGTCCCTTCCGTATAGCTATTAAGAATTTCCCTAACTGCAGGCATCATTTCTTCTATAAAGGCTGTATCCTTGGTTGTTTCATAATATTTATAAAGCGCTTCAACAAACCATAAGGAGGCGTCGATGCTGTTATATTTCACATCTCCGTCCGGCTCTACCCTGTTGGGCACCATTCCCTCACTCATATAGCGGGAGAAATATCTAAAAACTTTTTTTGCGTCTTCATACCTGCCTGTTGAAAGGAATATTCCCGGCAGGGCTATAAAAGCATCCCTTCCCCAGGCCTGAAAAAACCAGGGAAACCCGGCAAGAAGCTTTTCCCCCATTACAAAGGAATCCGCAGCAGTTATGAGCCGCCGGAGCGAAGGAATATCAGTTTCCTTAAAAAGAGACTCTTCGGGTATCTTCTCAAAAACAATCTTTTCTGTAATGGCTTCTATAAACCCGAAGAGTTCCGCATTAATCTGCGCTGCCGCCGCTTCGCTTTCAGCCCTCTGCAGCCTCTCCCGCTGCTCCCTTAAGTAACGCCAGCCTTCCGGCCACTCGCGCGGCCTGAATGATGGTGTATTTTTAAAAATCTCTTCAGCCATATTGAAAAAATCACCACGGCGGCTATGATAAACAAAGCTGCGGTAACCCTGAAACCCGTAATTTTGTAAAAATCTGTAAATCACAAAAAGGGAATGAAGTCCCGGCCCGTCTATCCTGTTTGCGGCACCGAATGATACCATACGTTTGGTATAGTACTTCAGGTAATCAAGCGGTATAACCTGCCCCTTGTCACTGTAAAACAGATCAAACTCATAGCTTGAATAAAGAGATTGATATGTCTGTTCTGAAAGCTTTCCTATCTCATAATTTTCACCTATTCTGTAACCTTCACGGCGGGCCCGGACAATTGATTCGGAATTCAAACCCTGTAACCCTTTTTTTCTTTTTCTACGGAACCTGTATCTAAAAAGAGTTGCCAAAAATAAGAATACCCCTGCAGCGGCAGAGAGGCCAATATTTTTCAGAGAACGGGCATATTTGCGGTAAAGGTTTTCTTGCTGATAAGCGCCCTCACCCTTTATTATGTAAGAGTTTTCAAAAGCCCTTTCATAATTATCCGGAACAAAATTTACCCTGTCTATTTTCCCGGGCCCGAACTGCTTATGGTTGAGGCTTATATAATTTACAAGGGATTCTCTGCTTACAGGTTCAATCCCTTCGTCTTCTATAATGTATGAAGGGATGTGGATATTCTCACCAAGGATACCCCACCTGCCGGTGGTTAGGTTCTTGTAGGCAACCATAACATGGCCCATTCTGTAATTGAATTTACCATGTCCCGGATGATAAGTTATATAAATTAATTCTGTTTTATATTTATAAGGGCTGGTTTCGGGACAATTATATTCAAGGGCTTCCTGGGCAAACCGGGCGAAATTGGAGCATACCCCTTTTCTGCTAATAAATAATTCAGTTGGATCGGCAAAAATTGATCTAGTTAAATTAAATTTCCATTCAGAAACTTCATCATCTATCCCTCCCCTAAAAAAATCTACTACCTTATGAGGCGTATCAAGTCCTTTAAGCAGCTCATAATAATTAGCCTTTTCTTCTTTACTTAGCCTCTTCGTTTGAATTTCCCCGTATAAAACCTTTATATGATTTTCAGGAACCAGCCAGAGGGGAATAAATAGGGATTTATAAGGTAAAGCGGCTTTTTCAATTAAGTAACCCGCTTTTTTAAGAACCGCCTCTGTTTCAGTTTTTTCTGGTTTCGTTAAATCTTTTAAATATGCATCTTCTAAAAAAAAGTCTCTTTTTTCTCTATTTATCTGGTCTGCACTTTCTGCTGCAATGGGGGCTTGAGAATAACTTAGATTTAAACTGCCGGAAAGCGGAGCAGGGAAAAAAGAAGCTGCAGAAATTATTAAGAGCGCCGCCAGATTCAAAAATCTGCGGGAAAAAAATCTGCCCTGCTTTTTAATAAACTTCCTGAATCCCGCGATCAAACCCTTAACATAATAATCCATTGAGGTATAAAGCCCTCTCTCCTGGAGCCCGAGAAGTTTTTTCACCACCCCTACCGTATCTTCCCATCCTTCCACTTCCACTGCATTTATTCCCTTTATGTTAAGGACGGGAAAATCATTGGCATTTTCAGAAAATGCGTCTCCGAAATAAACTGTTTCCGAAGGTTGAAGCTTAAATATTTCAGTAAGTTCTATTAAAGCTGATTCTTTTGTTTTAAGGTTTGCAGTGAGCGGGGTACCGCTGTGGCTCATGTTATAATTAAGGTTAGCATTTAAGTTATTCTCTTTTAACCTATCCCGGATAAAAGTAATATATTGGATAACTTTTTCTTCCCGGAGGCTATTGGTCCATAATACTACCCTGTTTTTCTGCAGCTCAATTTCACCCTCAATCCCATACTCCGCTTTTGCCTGCGAAAAAATGGAGTAGATTTTATTTATTTCATCCGGTGTAAAAGTATCAATTCGGCTTCTGTACCTGCCGTCTTCATACCAGTATTTTTCGGAGCCGTTACGGGCATATACAATTATTTTTCTCTTTAATTCTTCGGGAAAATAATTCAAGACCTGGCTTCTTAACCTTTTTATGCTTCCTCCGCTTACTATAGCGACATTTTTTCCTTTACTTATAATTTCTTCTAAAGCATTAACGGTTTCAGGTTCAATTCTTGACCTAAATTCAGAATCATAATCTATTAAGGTGCCGTCAACATCAAAAATAAAGAGTTCCGGTCTATCACCGATAGCTTTAACTGCCTGGCGGGGAGAAAAGGGTCTGTAGATAAACGCAAATAAAGAGACCGCTAAAAAAACAGGAATAAGATAAGGCGTTGAGATAACCGACTCCGGGAACAGCAGGTCCGGGGCTCCCTCAAGATAAGGAATAAATATTGGTGGGATAAGAGAATTTAATATTTTATTTTTTTTACTTTCTGAAAGTTCAACGATGCTGGCCCTTATATTTTCCCTTCCCAAAAGTTTGGCCATAAAAACCCGATGGTTGCCGTCATCATGAACAACATAGCTGCCATCGTTTTTTCTTATAAGTTTAACCGGGGAAGTTTTATTTGACAGGGCCAGGTCAAAGTTTTCAGCTAAACGGGCCAGCCTTTTAAAAGAAAGCGAAGGCCTGGAGTAATATTTAATCTTTTCAACGGGAACCGTATCTGTCTCCGCACCGGCCATTTTTTCAGCAGCCTCTTCGGGGGATAAAGAACTTAAAAGTGATCTCTGATACTCTGTTTGAGGCAGTTCAATATCTTCAGGGAGATAAGTAGAGGCCCTTAAAATATTAGTAACTATTTTTTCAGGCTCAAAGGATTCAGTTAACCGGTAAACCTCTTCTTCCACTTTATCCATCCGGCCCAAATCCGGAATATCTTTTTTATAATAGGGATGGGTTTGGGGAAGAAGTTCGGTGGCAAGAATAATTTTACGGGGAAGCTCTTTTATCTTGTCAGAATATTTTTCTAATATTTTTTCCCTGAACCTTTCTTCGGCCACAATAATAAGTGAAGAATTTTTCAGTTGCTTCTCATTTATTTTTTGAGGCCGGTTTTTTAAAATATAGCTGTAAAGCTGTTGATTGTTACGGCCGGCTACCCTTTCCAGCGAAGAACAGATATCCAGCTTAATATTATCAATATGATCTGAAGAATGATAAGTACTGCTTACACCTGTTCCCGCAGATTCAACTTTAAAATATTTTCCAAGCATATTGGCTTTAAAAAAATTTTCCAAGCGGTTTGCCGCCAGAACGCTGCGGAAAATATTTCCCTCGCATACAGTAAGGATGGTTGAAGGTTCAACTTTTTTATCTTCAACCGCTTCAGTAAGAGGATATATTTCTTTTTCGTTATACTCGGGAAGGTACTCTTTTTTTAAAATATCTCCATCCGGGGTCAGCTTAAGGGATATAAGGCCCCCCGGAGCCAAAGAGGCGTTAAAGCCGGCATCATTAAACTTATTTTTAAGCTCCAGTAAAATATTTTGACCTAACCCATTCCTTAAGCTGTAATTCACACCGGATCGGATCTGATTTTCCGCTTTCTTAAAATCCGGGTAATTTTCCATGATAGATAAAATATCATCCATTCCCCTCATAAACCCTTCCCTCTTTCCTGAATAAGCCGGCCAGGCTACGTTCTTATCATCCAAACCCACCGGAGAAAAAACTATTTCCTTTGGAATAACCTTATTTTTTTCCTTCTGAAATATCATAAACCGGGCCATATTTTCAGGGTCCGCACTTAATAAGGCGGTATTACCTTCAATAAGAATACCGCCCTCTTCAAGCATGGAGCCCATCTTCTCCAGGGCTTTAAGGGCACGTGAAGGTTTGTACCAGAGGAGTGTATTAAGGCTGCGTATTACCTTAACCGGTTCCGCAGGTAATTTGTGTTCGGGAAGAGAAAATTCTCCCTCTACAAGATTAAGGTTAGGCTGGGTGTCTGCGATACTCTCGTAAGGCCTGATTCTTATCTGTCCGGAATTTTCAGGATCCCTTAAAAACTCCCTGTACTCTTCAACTTCCTCAGCCTCCAGACGGCTGCCATAGCGCATAAAAGAATCATACTGGACCATTAAGACATTTTCATTTTCATCAAAATATACCACTTCACCATTACCGGTATGGGCAATGGCATAAGGAATAAGCCTGTCAACAGCATAGACATTCAGTTCCGGATTTACCCGGTAGGTTTTAGCGGCCAGCTCCCTGCTGGTTAAGGGAAGACTGGAGCCTATATCCAAAATAGCCCCCGGCCCCGCTTCCCTTAAGTTCAGATAATTATTATCCATAATCCAATTATCAACTGCCGAAAGGCGCTTATCTGAAGTCCTTACAGGCGTCAGCCTGCTCATTCCGCTCCTCGTTAAACTCTTTTCTTCTTCCCGCTCTGCTCTATCCGGAAAATATGTTTCTGGAAGATTTTTAATTATTTTATCAACAGCAGTTTCAATTAGGGAAATCTCTCTGCTTATATCAGGATCAATCCCCCTGCCCTCTCTGACAGTTTCAACCAGTTCTGAATATTCTATAAGGGCGGAAAGGAGGGAAGACGGCATATGGGGCTCTGAAAACCCGGCCATATCCTCTCTATGCTTCTCTTTAAGAAGTTTTTCTATTTCTTCATCATTCAGCCCCCCGTACCCACTCTTATTTTTTTCCCTCTCTTTAAGCGCATCCCATTCTATGAAATTATATTTTTCGGCAGTAGAGCTATAGGGGCCTGCAAGTATTTTCCCTTCATAATCCTTATCAAACTGCCCAAATGTGGGATCAATTAAAACAGCTCTTTTATTTTCCTCATATAATGCAATCCAACGGTGAAGTTCAATAAGACTGCCATTCTCATCTAAAACAGCTCCGGAAACCATTTCTATCCTATCGGGAGCATCTCCCCCTACAGGAAGAGAAAGCATACTTTCCAGAACCCGGGCCATGATATAAGTTGATTCCCGGCAGAGCCTGAAGCCGCCCCTTTTCTTTATCACTTCCCCGTAAAGCTCCCCGACAGTATCCATAAAAGGCGCTTCCAGGGAGCTGATAAGTCCGTATATATTTTCCTCTTCCTCAGAACCCGTCCTTAAGCCCGAAAATAAAAAGGATGCAGTTAAAGCTGCATCTGTAAAAGAGAAAGAGAAGAATCCATTTAAATCGGAAATACCTGAAAAAATTAATGCCGCACCTGCCGCGCCTACCCCTAAGGCCCCAAGGGCCCACTTCAGGAGAGTATCCAGGCTGATGCTTCCCTTTTCCGTAAACTGTATATCAATACCCTCATAATCCAGCTGCGCCAGTAGCTCTTTAGGCTCCTCATACATCACCTTATGCTCGGGCAGCTCATCGGAAGAGATATGTGACAGGCGGCCGGAAGATATGTCCAGCTCTATCCCGACACGCTCCACTCCCCCGTTATCAGGAAGATTAAAGGTTATCAGTATGCCGCCGGCTCCTACGTGGGCAAATCCTAGATCAAAACTGTAGCCGCTCACCCCGCGGCTCTTCTCTTCCTCAAGAACCTTAAGTGAATCCAGCTTCTCATCCAGTCCCATATCCCGGCTGAGCAGTATGGAAGATAAATTCACTACCACCGCATTCCTTACAGGATCCTCGGTAAGCAGATTCGGCAGGGCCAGAGTGTTGGATACCAGCTCGGAATAATCCATCGAAAGCTCATTGCGAATGAAATTATAATAAACCTCCATATCCTCACGGGTATGCTCACTCACACGCGGACTTACCACCACATAAGGAAGCGACATCTCCTTAAACTCCCGCGCCAGGCCGTCAGCATGAAAACCGCCTACCACTACTACCCTGCCGCCCTTAGCGTCAAACCCGGAAATGTTGCGGGCAAATACCCGGTCTCGCTCTATCGCATCAGCATAAAATTTGTTCATCTGAGTTAAATAAGGGGCTAAACTGTTAAATAATCCCTCCAAACGAGCAGCCTCCCTTATCCCGCGACTTAAAAGCCGGCTGAACCTTAACTCAAACTCCTGCGATCCGGCATAAAACTGATCCAGCTCAGTGCGCGTTATCTGGTTTAAAAGATATTTTACCGCCAGGTGAGAATAATCACCTACATAAACTATATCCTCCTCCAGACTGCCGTCTGTAAGCTCAAGACTTATGCTCCGGATAAGCTCCCTCTCCTCATCCACAAGA
>PWQF01000233.1 GCA_003556865.1 Elusimicrobiota bacterium
ATAAAATATGAGAAAAGATATCCGGCAGTTTACCTGGGGCACCTTGATACCGTAAGGGAGCTGGAGAGGGGAATGAGGCGTTCGGGATGGCCTTTTATGCTTAGCCGCGGTTTTAATCCCCGGATTAAAATCTCCTCCATCCCCCCGGTTAGCCTGGGCTATTACAGTAACTGTGAATATCTGGATGTTTCCCTTAATGGAGCTTTAAGAGATTATCATATATCGCAGCTGGGCAATTCTCTTCCTGCGGGAATTAAAATTGTTTCAGTGGATATTGTTTTAGCTTCAGAGGAGTCCATCAATACTATTTTACAGGGCTACAGGTACAGGGTTGAGCTTTTTTGCCTCCCCCCTGAAAAAGTTTCGGAACCGGCCAGGATCAGGAGGAAAGGGAAAGATTTTTTGGTTATTGATATATTTAAAAAAGAGGGCAATATTAAAAACCCGGCTAAATTTATAGACCGGGAAAATTTCAGGAAAGTTACTAAAACGGATTGTATTTTAAAAAAGGAGTAAAAAATATGGCCAGGAAAAAGATATTTGCGGATATAAATGAAGATGAAAAAAGGGTGGCTGTAGTAGAAGAAGGAAAATTAATTGATATTCATTTAAGCAGGAGCGAAGATGATAAAAAGGTGGGAAGCATACACCTGGGTATAGTTGAAAATATAGTTGAAGGGATAAATGCCGCTTTTGTTAATATAGGTACCGGGAAAAATGCTTTTCTTCCCCTTTCTGATTATCCGGAAAAAATAAAGGAAAAGAAAAAGGTGCTTGTTCAGGTCAGCAAGGAGGAGCTTCAGGAGAAAGGAGCAAAAATAACCGGTAAAATATCAATTCCGGGAAGAAACCTGGTCTTTATGCCGCATGAAGGCAAGCTGGGGGTCTCTAAAGGTATAGAGGATGGAAAGGAAAGAAAGCGGCTCAGGGATATACTAACCCCCCTTACTCCTAAAGGAGCCGGCTTTGTGGCAAGGACAAATGCACATCTCAGAGATAAAAAGCAGATAGTCAGAGAGGCCAAATACCTTATAAAAAACTATAAGAGCATAGAAAGGGAGGCCTCTAAAGCTAAAAAGAGAGGGAAGCCCGCCCTTCTTTACCAGGAATCGGATATTGTTCTTTATACCGCCAGGGAATTTTTTGATGAAACAACCGAAGTTTTTCTCATTAATGATAAAAATACTTATAAAAAAGTAAGGAGTTTTGTAAATAAAACTTTTCCCGAACTTGCAAAAAACGTAAAGCTTTATACCTCAGATATTGCTTTATTTGAAAGATATAAAATAGAACATCAGATAAATAACCTAAGGAAAAGGACTATAGACCTGGAAAGCGGGGGCTATATAATTATTGAACAGACCGAAGCCCTTACCGCAATTGATGTGAATACCGGCAGCTACACTTCGGGCAAAAGCAGGGAGGCTACGGCGTTAAAGGTAAATGAAGAAGCGGCCACTGCTGCAGCTTCCCAGATAATTCTCCGGGATATAGGGGGGATAATAATAATTGATTTTATAGATTTAAATGAAAAGAAGAATAAGCAGAGGCTGCTTAAGCTTATGAAGGATGAGATGGCAGTGGACAATGCCCGCTATAAAATATTCCCCATGACCCGCCTTGGAATAATTCAGATGACAAGGCAGAGAAGAAAAGAGTCAATTGTGGAAAAACTGTGCCAGGATTGTCCTTATTGCGGGGGAAGCGGCATGATATTTTCCGAAACAACCATATATATAAAGGTTAAAAGGGAGATACTGAAAAAGGCGGCGGGCGTTCCCGGAAGGAAAATAGAGCTTTTTATACATCCCCGCGTAGCCGAGGAGATGGAAAATAAAGGTTACAGGGATATAGAAAAAAAGATAGGGAAAAAGATAAATTTAAGAAGGGATTATAAGCTTCACCATGAAGAATTCAGGATAAAGGGAAGCTGACCTGCCCGGCGGCAGCAGTTTTACGTCCTGATCTGATTTGTAAATTTATCCGGTAAGGAAAACACTTAATATGCCGCATAGAAAAATGCCGTCAAAAGTTCCCGCTCCCCCTATGCTTCCCACCGGTGCCTTTAATTTTCTTATATCCTTGAGGTGCATAAGGTCTGCTCCTATCAGTACCCCCAGCACTCCGGCGGGAAAAGCAATAACCGGGGCAATCCCGGGGTAAAAGATAAGGCTGGCAACAGATACCACTATCGGCGGAATAAAGGCGGGCATAGCAATCCCTTTCCCCTCCACAGGTCTTGCCAGCTTATAACTTATTAGAATATTAAGTAAAAGAATAAAAGGAAATACAACGATAATCCCGGGGTGACGGTAAATAAATTCAGTATACAGCCTGTAAATCTGCCAGAGGCTTATTAACCCGGGTATGAGCGCCCCTCCAACATTAATAGCCAGAATTCTCTGCGGCGGGTTTAAGCTTTTTCTTAATATCCGGTTATAAGAAATTTTTTTTTTGGCCCTGCCGTTATCCGGCCATCTCTTTACGGGTATGTTTATCAGG
Organism: Elusimicrobiota bacterium; assembly: GCA_003556865.1. The sequence continues at coordinate 2,503 of PWQF01000233.1, forward strand.
CTTCCGCTCAGAACGGCAAACAAAAGAAAAACGGCGGCGGCGGGGCTAAAGCCAAGGATAAGAAAGGCCCCTGTAATAAGCTGGGCAAAAAGCAGGGGGAGAAGGGCTATAAACACGATGATTATATAAATGCTGAAGCAACCCATAACGTCTCATTATAATAATTAAAAAAAAGAAAAGAAAGGGTCGTCCCGGTTTTTGAGTTTTTTTCAGGAAATGCTATACTATTGAAACTTTAAATAAAAAGGGAGCTCTTAGGTTGCTACAGGAGGGTCTAAATGACTTTTAAACGAACGGAATATCCCCTTTTCAGCTGGTCTTCTTCCAGGAAAGGGACTTTTGATGAATGCCGCAGGAAATACTACTATAATTATTATCACTCGCATAACGGCTGGGAGGATAATGCCCCCCCGGATGTTAAGCTTACATACAGGCTGAAAAAATTAACAGGGATACATCTGCTCCTTGGAAGCGCTGTCCACGAGGTAGCGGAGTATGCGGCTAAGATGCTTAAATCCACCGGAAGCCTTCCCCCCAAGGAAAAGCTTATAGAAAAAGTCCGGTTTCTTCTTAACAGCGCCTGGAAGGAATCGCGGCAGCGCCGGGAATGGGAGGAGAACCCCGGAAGATATCTTATGCTTCACAGCTTTTATTACGGGGATGGTTTAACCGGCAAGGTTATAGATCGGATAAAGGAAAAAATGTATGCGGCAGTACCTAATATTCTTGCTTCCGATACCTTTAGGGAAATAGCTCCCCTGGGCGGGGATAGCATAGAAATAACAGAAAGCATGGACACTTTCCGCCTGCACGGTACCGACATATATGCGGTTCCGGACCTTGTTTACAGGGGCCCGTCCGGAAAGCAGGTGGTTGTGGACTGGAAGACAGGGAAAGAGCACGATTCACATCCTGCACAGATTCACGTCTACTGCCTTTATCTTATGAAAAAATATAAAACCGGCTTAAATGATATGAGAGGCAGGGTTGAGTATCTTATAAGCGGTATAAGCAGGGATGTTAAGGTAGATGAGGAATCTCTTGAGCTGGCGGCGGATGAAATAAAATTAAGCATAGATAAGATGAAAAGCGAACTTAAGGACCCGGATAAGAATATACCTCTGGAAAAAGAAAAATATCCCCTTACAAGGCACAGAAGGTTCTGCCGGTACTGTAATTTCTATCAGCTCTGCGCGGATGAGCTTGGGGATACTGCCTAAAATGGGAAATTCAAAGAAAATTTTTGTGCTGGACACAAATGTTCTCATTCACGATCCTGACAGTCTCTATAATTTTAAGGAAAATATAGTCTCTATTCCCCTGGCTGTAATAGAAGAACTGGATAACCTTAAGAAATTTTCAGATGAGAGAGGAAGGAATGCCCGGCTCATATCAAGGAGGCTTGATTCCTTAAGAGCCGAGGGGAAGCTCTCGGAAGGGGTCGAGGCCCCCGGGGGAGGCATAATAAAGATTGAAACCCGTGCCCGCGCCGAAGTTCCCCGGGACCTAATAAGAAAATCTGATAATGAAATACTTTCCGTAGCCCTTGGACTTAAAAAGGAAGGGAACAGGGTAATATTTATTTCCAAGGATATTAATATGAGGGTAAAGGCGGAAGTACTGGGGCTCCAGGTACAGGATTTTGAGAAGGCAAAAGTTTCATTTGAACAGCTTTACTCGGGATGGCGGGAAATAGAGTTGGAGGAGGGGCTTCTAGAGCAGTTTCTTTCCCAGGGTAAAATGCCGCCGCCGGGCGGGGAGGAGTTTTCACCCCAGGAATTTGTGGTTATAAAGACGCCGGGCGGGGATAAAAAAGAGGCCCTGGGAAGATATGACGGGCAGGAGGAACTTATCCTGGGGCTTAAGTATCCGGACTCAAAAATATGGGGAATAAGGGCTCTCAATCTTCAGCAGAAGTTTGCCCTGGAGGCCCTTCTGCGGCCTGAGATAAGCCTGGTTACCCTGGTGGGAATAGCGGGGACAGGTAAGACACTGCTGGCGCTGGCCTGCGGCCTGCACCAGACTTTTGATACCAGGGATTACAGGCGGCTTTTGATATCCCGTCCCGTTATTCCCATGGGAAAGGATATAGGATATCTTCCGGGTACAAAAGAGGAAAAGCTATCCAACTGGATGGGGGCTTTTTATGATAACCTGGAATTTTTGGCGGATGTGAGCGGAAGGGCCCCCTCTTCCGGAAAATCTAAAAATAAGGATAGGGATTTCAATGTTCCTGAAGTTGTGGATGAGCTTTTCGGTACCGGAAAACTTCAGATAGAGGCCCTGACGTACCTCAGGGGGAGGAGCATTCCCGGCCAGTATATGATTGTAGACGAAGCGCAGAACCTTACCCCCCTTGAGGTTAAAACAATTGTTTCCAGGGCAGGAAAAGATACAAAGGTGGTTCTTACAGGAGACCCTTACCAGATAGACAACCCCTATCTTGATTCTTCATCCAACGGGCTGACTTATCTTGCCCAGAAATTCAGGGGTCAGACTCTTTTTTCCCATATTACCTTAAGTTCGGGAGAGAGAAGTCCCCTGGCCGGCCTGGCGGCCAGGCTTCTTTAGAGCAGCCCCTTCCCGGCTTGATTTTTTTAAAAGGGGGGACGGCTCTGCGATATAGTTATTTATTTTTGACAATGCAAGCAGTTTTTTTATATAAATACTGGAGGGGGTAAAAGTAAAATTTTTAAGGTAATGAAATTTAAGACTGAAAAAAATATACTGGCGGTAAGATTATACGGCGGTGAAGATTTTTTACACGAACTGGAAAGAGCCTTTAAATGCTCCGGTAACAGGCTGGGGCTGCTGGTAAGCGCCGCCGGTATGCTTAAAGATATAAAGCTGGGTTATTTTATGGGCGGAGGTGAATATAAGGAAAATATTTTTTCGCTGCCTCGGGAGATAGTATCCCTCAGCGGAAATATTATAAATGACGGGGAAACCTGTCTCAGTCACCTTCATCTTTCTGTTGCAGATGATGACGGAAAGGTTGCCGGGGGTCACCTTCATGAGGCCACTGTTCACGGAACAGGGGAGATTTTTATTTGTTTGTCAGATATGCAGGTAAGCAGGGAATTAGAAGAAAATACAAAATTGAGAGGATTAAAGTTATGAAGTATGCAATAGTTGAGAACGGCAGCAACCAGGAGCTTCTTAGAGAAGGGGAAAAGGTTCTTATAGACAATAAAGGTCTGGAATCAGGCAAAAAATTTATTTTTGACAAGGTTCTTTTTCTCCGGGACGGGGATAAAATGCAGACCGGTACGCCTTACGTAAAGGGTTCTAAGGTCACATCCGAAGTTGTTTCAGCTAAAAAAGGGGCCAAGGTAGTGAATTTTAAGAAGAAACGGCGTAAGGGCTATAAGAGAAAAGTAGGCCACCGTCAGGAATATACAGAAGTTTTAGTGAAGGAAATAAAATAACGGGAGATATTTGTAATGGCACATAAAAAAGGAAAAGGTTCGGTTCAAAATTCCAAGGACAGTGCTGGCCGCCGCCTGGGGGTAAAGCTTTTCGGAGGCGAAACAGCCTCGGCAGGCAGTATAATTGTGCGCCAGAGGGGCACAAAGTATCATCCGGGCATAAACGTGGGCCGGGGAAGAGACGATACTCTTTTTGCCCGTGCCGGCGGGACTGTGAAATTCCGGCGGGCAAAAGGCAGAAAATTTATAGATATCATTTCTTCCTGACCCCCTGAACGCATAGCGGTGATTTTACTGTAAATGGAGTCAGTATTTGTTGTTAAGGTAGGGACCAATATCCTTACCGGTGCTGATGGCATTCTTGATGCTAAAAATATAAAAAGGCTTGCGGCGGAAACCAATGAAATAATTGAAGCCGGCCTGAAAGTCATCATAGTCAGTTCCGGCGCAGTAGGTGCCGGGTGCGGCTCCATGGGTATTCTTCCTGACAAGCTGAGCTTAAGTCAAAAACAGGCAATGGCAAGCATAGGACAGACCAGCCTTATGGAAGCTTACGCCGGGGCCTTTTCCCTTTACGGGAAAAAAGTAGGACAGATACTTCTCACCTCTTCGGATTTTTCAGACCGGAAAAGTTATTTAAATATACGCAACACACTCTTTGCCCTGCTTAAGATGAAAGTTATTCCTGTCGTTAACGAAAACGACAGTGTTGCCGCAGATGAAATAAAAGTCGGGGACAATGACCGCCTGGCGGCGCTTGTGGCCTCTAAAATAGGGGCTGAAAAACTTATATTGCTCAGTAATATTAAAGGCTTTATGGATAGTGAAGGCCGGGTAATAAAAGAGATAAAAAAGATAGACAGCCGAATTACATCGCTGGTTAAAAAAAAGATTTCCAGGTACGGCGTGGGGGGGATGGAGACCAAGCTGGAGGCGGCCAAAATTTTTTCCAGGCTATGCGGGGGAGATACTTATTTAACCGACGGAAGAACCCCCGGGGTTTTAAAAGAGATTTTAACAGGCGCAAATCCCGGGACCGTTTTTAAGTCTTCGGGAGCGGGGCTAAAGTGCAGAAAGAGATGGATTGCGCAGGGAATCCGGGCATCCGGCTCCCTGGTTCTTGACCGGGGGGCGGTGAAGGCATTAAAAGATTCTAATGCCTCTCTTCTGCCGGTGGGCATAAAGGAAGTTAAGGGGAACTTTGCGGTAGGAGACAAGGTTAACTGCCTGGACGGGCAGGGCAGGATAATAGCCCGGGGCCTGGTAAACTTTTCTTCTAAGGAGTTAAGAAAAATAAAAGGCAAAAATACAGCAGAGATAAAAAAAATACCGGGATGGAAAAATTATGATGAAGCTATTCACCGGGATAATATGGTCGCGGAATAAAAAGGGGAGATAAGTATGGATAATAACAGCAATAAAAGGGAAAAGCAGGAAATGGTTTTCAATATAGCTTTAAATGCTCTTAAAGCCGGAAGAAGGCTCAGGGAGGTAAGCAGCGCAGATAAGGTGGATGCCCTGAAAAAGATTGCAGATATTTTAGAGGAGAAAAGTGAAGATATAAGGTTTAGAAATGAGATTGATGTGGAGGCTGCCAAACAGGATGGTTTAGGAAAGGCCCTTATAGACCGCCTTGTACTTGATGATAAGAGGATAAAGGCAATGACGGAGGGTGTCCGGGAGGTGGCGGATATGGAAGACCCTGTGGGCAAAATCCTTGAAACAAAAAGCCGGCCCAGCGGACTTGAAATTGAGAAAATAAGCATTCCTCTTGGAGTGATAGCTATGATATATGAATCCAGACCGAATGTGACCGCCGATGCGGCCGCCCTTTGCCTGAAGTCATCTAATGCGGTGATACTAAGGGGAGGTACTGAGGCCTTAAACAGCAACCTGGCAATAGGGCATCATATAAGAGAGGCCCTTAAGGATTCTCCCCTGCCTCAAGACGCGGTTCAGGTAATTGATGATACTGACAGGGAAATAGTTGATTACCTTGTTACCATGAAAGGACTGGTGGATGTTGTTATTCCCCGGGGCAGCGAGAAAATGATAAATGAGGTTTCAAAAAAAAGTTCTGTTCCGGTTATAGGCCACGGAAAGGGGCTTTGTCATATATACGTGGATAGTTCTGCCCTCCCTGATATGGCCGTGCGTATTGTTTATAATGCAAAAGTACAGAGGCCGGGTGTATGTAATGCCGTGGAAACAGTTATTATTCATTCCCAGTCTGCTCCCCGGATACTGCCTTTAATATGCCGTAAGCTGGAGGAGGCGGGGGTAGAGCTCCGAGGAGATGAAAAGGCCAGGGAAATATGCTCAATGAGGGAGGCTGTAAAGGAAGACTGGTCAACTGAATATCTGGATCTCATATTATCAGTGAAAATTGTGGATTCCCTTCAGGAAGCAATAGATCATATAGAAAGGTATGGCTCAAGGCATAGCGACGCCATAATTACGGAAGATGAAGATTCGCGGAATAAATTTTTTTCGGCAGTGGACTCATCCTGTCTTTATCATAATGCCTCTACCCGTTTTACAGACGGGGCCCAGATGGGACTCGGGGCGGAAATAGGGATATCAAACCAGAAGCTTCATGCCCGGGGGCCTATGGGGCTTAAGGAGCTTACTTCTTATAAATATCTTCTTAGGGGTAAAGGCCTGGTAAGGGAATAAAATAAAAAGATATGAGTTATATCCTGTTCGGGGGGCTTTTTGATCCCCCGCATAAGGGCCATATGGAGATAGCCCGCTCGGCTTTAAGGGAAACAGCTGCCGATAAAGTTTACTGGCTTCCTTCCCGCATACCCCCCCACAGGTCAAAGGGGGTTCTTTCCGGGGCAGAAAGGATGGAGATTCTTAGTGAATGGCTTGATTTAAAAAATAGTATGGAGCCCTGCTCAGCGGAGCTTAAAGAAGGGCATTCGGGCTATACTATTGAGACTGTTAAGCTTTTCAGGAAAAAAAAGAAAAATGAGAAATCTTATCTTTTAATAGGTTCGGATGAGGCGGAAAAATTTACCCGGTGGAACAAATGGAGAAGGATTCTTAACCTGACTGATATACTGGTGGGAAAACGTTCTTCTTCAGTTAATATTCCAAAAGAAGTAAAAGCAAAGGTTCTTGATAATAAAGTACTAAATATATCTTCTGCCGGTATCAGGAGTAAACTTAAAAGAGGTGAAGATGTCTCCGGGGAGCTTGCCCCCCCGGTGTATGAAATCATAAGAAGAAGAGGTTTTTATATATGAAGGAAAGAAAAATAGCGCGGATAATTTTTTTCTCTTTTTTAGCTTTATTAAGTTTTTCCTATATTGCTTTTACCGCGTTCAGCCCCTTAAAGATGAAAATTCTTTCCGGACAGCGCATAAATATAATTCTTCTGGGAGTAAGCGAGATTGACCACACAAGGATGGCGGAGGTAATAAAGCTTTTCAGCTATGAGCCGGAAACAGGTTTTCTTGATCTTCTTTCCATACCCAGGGATACCAGGGTAGAGATGAGAGGCAGCATGGACAAGATAAACGCTGCCAATGTCTACGGCGGTCCCGAACTGGCCGTGGAAACTGTGGAGGACTTCTTGAACATCAATATTGACCACTATATAATAGTTAACTTCAACGTATTCAGGGAAATAATCGACCTGGTAGGCGGTATTGAGGTGGATGTCCCCATACGTATGTACAATCAAAGCGAAAGTATAGACCTTCAGCCGGGACTCCAGGTATTGGACGGAGATGAGGCTTTAGGTTATGTCCG
>PWQF01000246.1 GCA_003556865.1 Elusimicrobiota bacterium
ATGCTTTCCATAACCGGGATGACCGTGGCTGTAGATGCTTACGGTCCCATAGCCGATAACGCTGCCGGTATAGCGGAAATGGCCGGAATGGGAAAAGAGGTCAGAGAGAGGGCTGAGGCCCTGGATTCTGTGGGCAATACCACGGCGGCAGTAGGCAAAGGTTTTGCCATCGGGTCCGCCGCTCTGACCGCCCTGGCCCTTTTTGTGGCCTATGCCATGACAGCCGGTCTTGAAATTATAGATATTTTAAGGCCGGAGGTGGTGGCCGGAATGTTTCTAGGGGGAGTGGTTCCCTTTGTTTTTTCCGCAGCAACAATGAACGCAGTGGGAAAAAGCGCCTATAAAGTCGTAGAGGAAGTAAGAAGGCAGTTCAGGGAGATTTCAGGCTTAATGGAAGGAAAGGTTCAGCCGGATTCAGACCGCTGTATAGATATAACCACCAGGGGAGCTTTAAGGGAAATGATACTTCCGGGGTCCCTGGCTGTAATTATTCCGGTAATAATCGGTTCTCTTCTGGGCCTGCAGGCCCTGGGTGGGTTTCTGGCCGGTAGCCTTATTTCAGGGGTGCCCCTGGCCATATTTCTGGCTAACTCCGGCGGGGCATGGGACAATGCAAAAAAATGGGTAGAAGAAGGCAACCTGGGAGGAAAGGGCTCTGAGGTGCATAAGGCGACGGTCATAGGAGATACGGTGGGAGATCCCTTTAAAGATACTTCAGGTCCATCCCTTAACATACTTTTAAAGCTTATGGCAGTGGTTTCTCTGGTTTTTGCGGGGGCCATAGGGGAAATATATTTTTTTCTCTCCACACTTTTTTAAAAAGGTTCCGGCAAAATGATTGCCGGTATTGTCGGGCTGCCAAACGTGGGGAAGTCTGCGCTCTTTAACCTTCTCACCTTAAACAGCGCCCCCAGTTCGGCCTACCCCTACTGTACGGTGGAGCCCAATGAGGGGGTAGCCTCAATGGAGGACCCGCGTTTGGTTAAACTGGCTGAGGCATATCCGGGAGCCCGTATCATTTTCCCCTCTATTAAGTTTATAGATGTTGCCGGTCTTGCGCCCGGGGCTTCCCGGGGGGAAGGTTTGGGAAACCAGTTCCTTTCTCATATAAGGTGTGCCGATGCCCTGATACACGTGATCAGGGCCTTTAAATCTCCGCAGGTATGCAGGTTCGACCAGTCACCCTCCACCCCCCTGAGGGATCTGGAGCTTGTGGAAACAGAGCTTTTTCTGGCAGATCTGGATATTGTGAACCGGAGGCTGCAGGAAAATCCGGATTCGGAGTATTACCTTGAGGCCCGGGAGAAGCTTCATCGCCGCCGGGTGCCGCCGCCCGACCGGGAAGGAGTTCTGCTTACAACTAAAAAGAGTGTGGTGGTGGTTAATATCACCAGCGGTTCTGAGCGGCCGCAGATAAAAGCTAAAAAAGCTGTATATATTGATGTTGAGCTTCAGTCTGAGCTGGCTAAAATGTCTTTAGATGAGAGAAGCGAGTTTATAGAGGATATTGAATCCGGGGAGTCCAATGCGGGCGAGGTTTTGTTTGAAGCAAAAAAAATCTTAAATCTCATAACTTTTTTTACCCTGGTAGGGGGGAGGGAGGTAAAAGGTTACAACGTTCCTGAAGGAACATCAATAAAAGAGGCGGCCGGAAAAATCCACACGGACATGGAGAAAGGATTTATCCGGGCAAAGGTATATAATTATCACGATCTGGAAGACTGCCGGTTTTCTCTGGATGCTTTAAAAAAAGAGGGAAAATTGAGAACAGAGGGGCGGGAATATGCAGTTAAAGACGGAGATGTGGTAGAGGTGCTTTTTTCGTCCTGAAAATATTGCCTGAAAATATAAATTTGCAACTTAGCTCTTTTTTTTCTATAATCCACAGGTATAAAGACCTTTGCTTACCGGCATGGAGCCTGTAAGCCCGAGCGTAACGGACCATAAAGGAGATATAAAAATGCCAACCTATGAATCTGTATTTGCCGTACCGGCAAGCCGGGGAGGTGAAGAAAGAACCGGCTTTGTAAAAGAGACCGAGAAGCTTATTTCCGATAACGGAGGAGAAATAATCTCAAGCCAGGAAATGGGTGAAAAAGAAATGGCCTACAGGGTTAAGGGAACAACCCGGGCCTATTACCATCTGCTTAATTTCAGAGCGCCTACTAAAGCATATAATGTGTTAAATGATCATTACAGGTTTAATGATCCGTATATCCGCAGTCTTATAATTAAAAAAGACCCGGAAAAGGAGGCTTAATTATGGCGGCAAGCGCAAATCTGGTTGTACTTATGGGAAATCTGACCCGGGACCCGGAGGTCAGGCATACGCCGGGAGGTAGGGCGGTAACCACCCTTTCCATTGCTGTGAACCGGTATTATATCGATAGGGATAGCGGGAAAAGGGTGGAGTCAACGGACTTTCTGGATATTTCTGTATGGGGAAAAATGGCTGAAAACTGCGCGCGCTATCTTTCCAAGGGCAGACCGGTTTACATAGAGGGACGCCTTTCAGTAAGAAAATGGGAAACACCTAACGGCGAGCCCCGCTGTAAAACAGAAGTGGTTGCCCAAAACGTGCAGTTTCTGGGCGGAAGTCCTTCTGCCACCCGCACAGAGGAGAGAGACGCAGAGGATGTTACTTCAGAAGAACCAGAAGAGTCGGAAGTGAAAGATGAAGATGAGGAAATACCGTTTTGAGAAATAGAAGAGAAAAATTAAAGCCGCAGAAAAACCGCTGCCGGTTTTGCCGGCAGGAAACGGCAATAGATTATAAAGACAGGGAACTGCTTAGCAAGTTTATTGACGGAAGAGGAAAAATAACTCCCCGGGGCATTACGGGCAACTGCGCCCGCCACCAGAGAATAGTAAACAGGGAAATTAAACGCGCTCGCAACCTTGCCCTTCTTCCTTTTATAAGATAAGGGCAGGCTTTGCCGCCTACGGGAGCTTTATTTTACAAGGCGGGACTTAGCGGTGCGTTTTCTCTCCTGCTTATTTTAATTTCAGGGCGTCCACTGATAGGCCCGGCAGCGCTTTTTGCCTCAGTTGCCCCACAAATCATACTTGTCCGCCGGGGTTTTTTGCCTGCGGCAATAATCTCCTGGGCTCTTGTTCTGGGTACGGTTTATCTAATTGGAGGGACAGATTTTTTTGCTGTTTACGGAGTGCTTTTTTTTCTTTATGGCCTCTGGTATATAAAGGTTCTTTCATCTTCGCCCGCCCCCGGCGGGAGGATTATAAAGGCGTCAGCCGCCTGGGTTCTGCTGGCCGGAATACTGGGTCTGGGCGCCTATTTTTACAGGGGGGTTAATTTAGTTGAGCTCTTTTTTTTAGACCTGAGGATCAGCGCAGGTGGTCTGGCAGGCAGATATATAGATATGGGAGTTCCCGAAGGAGGGGAGGCGGCCCTTTCCCTTATCTCCCTTCTATTTAAGGGTTTCGGGGGATTCCTGGCTATAGCCTCCCTGGGAGGGTCTTTGCTTGTGTACTGGATAATTAGCCGGTTTGGCGGGGAAAAGGCCTTGCCTGATTTTGATAGCTTCAGGGTGCCTGAGGAAATAATATGGGTCCTTTTAGGCGCGGCAGCTCTTTTTATGGCGGGAACAACTTTTTTCCCGGGCGGGATTAAAGAAATGGCCGGTGCAAACCTGGGAATATTTCTTTTGGGTATATATATGGTCGGAGGTGCGGCTCTGGTTCTTTTTTTAATGAGATTATGGAGACTGAGCCCTTTTTTAAGGGCAGCCCTTTTTTTTATGCTTATATTTCTTTGGGGCGGAATTTACATTATGACTATACTGGGCATTGCCGATGTCTGGATTGATTTCAGGGAGAAAAGCAGCAGCGCAAAAGAGTAGGAGTTTCAGTTAAAGGATTTATAATGAGGAGGATATATGCAGGTAATACTTAAAAAGGATATAGAAAGGCTGGGAAAGTTCGGGGAAGTTGTTGATGTAAAAGACGGATATGCCCGGAACTTCCTGCTCCCCCGGGGCCTGGCCTGGGTGGCGGAAGGAAAATATCTTGAGAAAATCAATCACCTTAAAGAAAAGCAGCAGGCCCAAAGGGAAAGAGAAAAAGAAGAGGCAAAAGAACTGGCGGCAAAAATAGAAAAAACTTCTGTAACCTTAAAGGTGGAGACAGGGGAAGATGAGAAACTTTTTGGCTCCGTAACCAGTATGGATATCCAGTCCGGGCTTAAAGAGGCCGGGGTGGAGGTGGATAAAAAAGATATTATGATAGACAGCCCTATTAAAAAACTGGGAGTATATAAAGTAGAGATAAAAGTTCACCCCGAGGTCCAGGCAAAATGCAAGGTCTGGGTGGTTAAGGCGGAATAATAAGTTCAGGAGGCCCTTAAAAATGGCTAAAGCCGCCGTAAAAGAAAAACTGCCGCCCCAGAATTTAGAGGCGGAGAGGTCTGTTCTGGGAGCCATGCTCATAGATGAGCAGGCGGTCCTTAAGTGCGTGGAATTTTTACGGCCCGAAAGTTTTTACCGCACCCCGCATAAGCTTATTTTCAAGGCAATCTCCGCTCTTTTTGAAAAAAGCGAGGCGGTTGACATGGTTACTGTTTCCGATGAGCTTCAGAAAAAAAAGCAGCTTTCAGATATAGGTGGCGGGGACTACCTTTCTGAGCTGGTCAACAGCGTGGTTACCGCGGCCAATGTTCTTCATTACGCCAAGATAGTCAGGGATAAATCCCTGCTCAGGGATCTTATAAGGGTATCTTCAGAGGTGATAGAAGACGGCTACCGGGCTGAGGAGGATCCCCTTTCTCTTCTGGATAACGCAGAGCAGAAGGTTTTTGATATAAGAAACAAAAGCGTCAGGGGGGGGTTTGTAAATCTTTCCACAATGGTTGAAGACTCAATTGATATGATTGAGAAGATATGCAACCGGGAAGCCGGGGTTTCCGGCCTGATGACCGGTTTTGAAAAACTGGACAGCATACTTTCGGGACTACATACCGGAAACCTGATAATTGTAGCAGCCCGGCCTTCGATGGGTAAAACCGCTCTATGCCTTAATATAGCCCAGCATGTGGGACTGGAAAAAAGAGTTCCCGTAGGTATTTTTTCCCTTGAAATGGCGGCGGGGGAGCTTATGCAGAGAATCCTATGCTCCGAAGCCCAGGTTGATTCTCAAAGGGTTAGGGACGGGGTTGTGGGGTCAAAAGAGTGGGCTTCCCTTACTACAGCTGCCGGACGGCTGAAAAGAGCAAAGATAATGATTGATGACACCCCCTCTTTAACTCCCCTGGAAATGAAGGCCCGGGCCAGGAGACTTAAAGCCCAGTACCCGGATTTGGGAATGATAATCGTGGATTATATACAGCTTATGTCCACCTCGGCCGGACAGACCGATAACCGGCAGCAGGAGATGGCCTTCATCTCCCGCAGCCTTAAAATTATGGCCAAAGAGATAGGGGTGCCGGTAATGGCTCTTTCCCAGCTTAGCCGTGCGCCGGAAAAAAGAGGAGGCGATGCCCGCCCCCGTCTTTCAGACTTGAGGGAAAGCGGAGCCATAGAGCAGGATGCGGATGTAGTTATATTTTTATACCGCCCTTCTTATTATAAAAACCCGGAGGAGGTAAGTTCCCAGGAAGAGGATATAGCAAAGGTTATTGTAGGCAAACAGCGCAACGGACCCACAGGACAGGTAGAGCTGCTTTTCCAGAAGGAATATACCAGGTTCCGGAATCTGACACGACGGCAGGAAATTTAAAGTTGGCTACAGAGCTGCTAAGACCTACCTTTGCCCTGGTAAATTTGGAGGCCGTTTCATCTAACCTGCAGTCTGTACGAAGGAAAAGCGGCAAAAAGATACTGGCCGTGGTTAAAGCCGCCGCCTACGGGCACGGCGCGGTTAAAGTTTCTGAAACTTTAGTGCGGGAGGGAGTGGAGATGCTGGGCGTGGCTACCATAGAGGAAGGTATTCAGCTAAGAGAGGCGGGAATAAAAACCCCGGTCCTGGTGCTGGGTTCGGTATATCCTTTTGATAATTACCGCCAGGTTATAAAATATGATCTCACTCCTATTATTGCCAGCCTGGAATCTGCTGAATTTCTGGAGAAAACTGCGGCAAAGTATTCAGCCGTGGTAAGCGCCCATATGAAAGTTGATACCGGAATGGGAAGAATAGGGGTAGGCGGCGGAAACGCATCAGCTCTCTGGGAAAAAATTAACAGTTCCCCCCATATCAATGCCGAGGGGGTGTATACCCATTTGCCGAGGGCCGATGAAGATTTAATTTATACTTCACGTCAGTTGAAAAATTTTAAACAGATATCTGGCTCCCTTACACCGCGTCCAAAACTTGTTCATGCTTCAAATACTGCCGGTATAATAAATTTCAGTCCCTCTTTTCTTAATATGGTCCGGCCCGGTCTGGCCCTTTACGGGCTTTATCCCCACAAGACTTCAGGGGATTCCATTAAGCTTCAGCCTGCTTTGACTTTTAAAAGCGCGGTGATATTTTTAAAGACAATACCTAAAGGGACCCCCGTAAGCTACGGCGGTACCTGGAAGGCTCCCCGGGACTCTAAAATTGCCACTATATGCGCCGGGTATGCCGACGGATACAGGAGAGATCTTTCCAACAGCGCTCATATTCTGATCCGGGGGCGCCGCTGCCCGGTGGTGGGAAGGGTATGTATGGATATGATTATGGTTGATGTAAGCAGTCTTCCTGAGGTAAAAATCGGGGATGAGGCGGTGCTTTTGGGGCGGCAGGGGGAAGAAGAGGTCAGCGCCGAGGAGATTGCCTCTCTTTGCAAAACTGTTAATTATGAGATAACCTGCGGAATCTCGTCCAGGGTGCCCAGAGTATACAGGGGAAAGGATGGCGTTTAGGAAAGGGCTTCTAGAAACTGCTGAAAGTATTTTCCGGGGTTGGGTTATGGTTAAAAAAACCGCCGGCATTATGTTTCAGAAACCTGATGATCCCGGAAATATTTACAGGCAGATGTCCCGGGTGGGTTATGAATCACTGCCTATTGTTCTGCTCTCCGCTCTTTTTACCGGTATGGTTCTGGCTCTTCAGAGCGGAGTGGCCTCCACCAGGCTATTTGACCAGGCTATTTTTATGGGAACACTGGTATCTTTTTCCATTGTGCTGGAACTGGGGCCGGTCCTTACTGCTATAGTGGTGGCCGGAAGGGTGGGGGCTTCGGTCACGGCGGAAATAGGCTCCATGAAGGTAAGTGAACAGATTGATGCCCTGTATACCCTGGGAACTACTCCCGAGAAATATCTGGTGGCCCCGCTTTTTATCTCTATGCTTCTTATGCTGCCGGTAATAACCCTGTTTGCCAATATTACCGGTGTTTTCGGGGGGTATGTAATAGCTGTTTCCCGTTTTTCCGTCCCTGGCAGCGTGTATATAAACGATATAATAACCCACCTTACCACGGTACACGTGGCGCACGGGCTGATAAAATCTTTTTTCTTTGCTTTTATAATAGCTTCGGTATCCTGCTACAACGGACTCTCCGCGTCCGGGGGGGCTTCGGGTGTTGGGAGAAGCACTACCCGGGCGGTAGTTATTTCCATAGTTTCCATACTTATATCAGATTATTTTCTTTCTTCTTTTCTTACTTCTGTGGGGCTTATTTAAATGATTCAGGTAAGAGGCCTTAAAAAGAAGCTTGAGGGAAAACCGGTCTTAGACGGAGTGGATATTGATATATATGACGGGGAAATATTTACTTTGCTGGGAAGGTCAGGCGGAGGTAAAAGCGTTTTTCTTAAACACCTTCTGGGGCTTATGAAACCCGATGAGGGAAGCATTAAAATTGACGGGGTTGAAATCACCTCCCTTTCAGGAGATGAACTTTTGAAAATACAGGTTAAAATTGGTATGATGTTTCAGGGCGGAGCCCTTTTTGACAGCCTTAGCGTGGCCGATAATGTAGCCTTTGGCCTTAAAAGGCTCAGCAGTTACGGTCCGGAAAAAATATCTGCCCTGGTTAAAAAATATCTTAAAATGGTTAGGCTGGAGGGAACGGAAAATGAACTTCCGGAAAAGCTTTCCATAGGAATGAAAAGAAGAGTTGCGTTGGCCAGGGCTATAGCTACAGAGCCCAGGTATATTTTTTATGATGAGCCCACTACCGGTCTGGACCCGATTATTACTTCGGCTGTATGTGACGTTTTTCTTGAATTAAGGAGGGAGCTTAAGGTAACTTCCCTTATAGTAACACATGAACTGGATACCGCCTATAAAGTATCTGACCGGATAGGGCTTCTGCACAGGGGCAGGATAAGGGAAGCCTCGGAAACAGGTAAATTTAAAAACTCTGAGGACAGGTATGTAAAGGAGTTTATAAACGGTTTTTCCGGCAGCCGGAAAAGTCCGGGGGAGAGCGATTAAAATGAAAATTAACTATAAGGCCCGGGCGGGACTTATGATAATAGGGGCAATAATTGCCGTCGCCTTTGTAATAGTTAACCTGGGGGATGTGGGTTTCAGGGAAAAGTACAGCTTTTATGTTATGTTTGATGACCTGGCTGATCTTCCGCCCCAGGCCACGGTAAAAATATCCGGGGTGGAAGTTGGCAGGGTCAGCGGAATAGACCTGGTTAATGGCCGGGCCCGGGTAAGGATCCGGATGGAAGAAGATGTACCCATAAGGAAAGATACGGTTCCCAAAATTATGCGGATGGGGCTTATCGGTCATACCTACCTCAGTCTTACAACCGGCACTGACGATTCCCCCCTTATAAAAGGAGGAGATACGGTTGAGGGCGTCTCTCCTCTTGCCTACGAAGAGGTTCTGGACAGTTTTATAAGCGGTCTTAACGAGGTGACCGAAGTGGTTAACCGCATAGGTGAAGGAAGGGAGGTGGTTGAAAATATAAACTTTGCCTTTAAAAGCCTGCGGCAGACCGCAGACAACCTTTCCGGGGCAATGGGCCCGGATGGATACAGGTTAACACGCGCACTGGACAATTTATCTGAACTTATTCAGAACGTGGATTATGCAGTTAAAAATGAACCCTTTTTTATACGGGAGACGGTGGAAAAACTTTCCGGCGCAACAGAAAGGCTTGATTCCCTTTTAGAAAATATAAATAAAGGGCGCGGGCTGGCCGGTAAACTGCTGACTTCCGAAGAATATGCACAAAAATTCAGCCGTGTGCTTGATGAAATATATTATATTTCAGAAGATATAAGAGAGGCAGCCGGAAGGTTCGGGGCTTTTAAGACAAGCTGGGAAACAGATGTTTATCATGATTTTGAGAATAATATCATAAGGGCCGGCGGGGGGGTGAGCTTCAGAACCTCCTCTCCTAAATTTATTTCTCTGCGTCTTGAAAACCTGCGCCCGGATTATTCTCCGGTATATGATGACGGGGGGGAGAGGGCAAATGCTTTAACCTTAGTAGGGGGCC
>PWQF01000247.1 GCA_003556865.1 Elusimicrobiota bacterium
CTGTCCCGGCAGGCCCGGGCATCAACCCCTCCGGCCGCCTTAACCGCTTCCAGCCCCGTGCTCCCTTTATCCAGAAGATAGAGCCCGGGACGGGCTACCCCTCCCCCCACATATACATATATCCCTGATGAAAAATCTTTGGCTCCCGGGGAATAGCAGCCGGCAGAAGGGTCGGGATCGGACCCTTTAAAAAAGAGCCTATCTTCAAGATATAAAATCCTGAGATGGCCGGCCAGGCCGGTTATAATTAAAAAGGAGACCGCTTTTAATATACCGCTTCTTTTTTCAATCAGGGTATATACCCCCCGGGCAACTGCCCTCCCTTAATTACAACTAAATTTTAAGGTACTGTTTATATCTTATTTTTTAGCATAAAGGGTGCCGGCTATCTTAAAGGAAACAATTATGCTCAACCCGGCCGACACAATTAAAAGAACCACTATCTGGGAATAAAAGGTCTGGTTCATATAGTGAAGTATATCTTCCTTCCCCGGTATTCCGCTCAGCTGGTCCCGGACAAAGCTGTTAAGCAGGTAATAAAAATGGCCGCCGGTTACGGCCGCCGCCGTAAGTATGGATAAAAAAACCATAAAAAAATATTTAATTTGAACTCTTATTTTCTCTAAAGTCACAACTTTTATCTAACCTCCTATCTGCTTGTTCTGACATTATAATTTTCACCGTCACTGATTATAGTTATATTACCGTTTAAATCTGTCCTGTAAACCCGGGCTCCCCTGTCCTGGTATCTTCTTATCACTTCAAAAGAGGGAAGGCCGTACCTGTTTTTTCTGCCGGCGGAAAAGACAGCTACCTCCGGTTTTATATAGTCCAGAAACGGCTTTGAACTTGAAGAATGGGACCCGTGGTGGGGGGCCATCATAACCGTGGTCCTTAAATCCTCCCCGTAAGAGAGAAGGTCCAGCTCCGAGGGTATCTCCATATCCCCGGCAAACATAAATGTAACATTTCCCGCAGCCACCCGGGTTACTATGGAATTTGAATTTTCATCGCTGTAAAGGGTGCCTGAATAATCCCTGAGGGGCCCTATAAACTGTACTGTTGTGCTATCCCCGAAAGGTAGAACCTTTCCGGGACGGGCCACATTAAAATCTGCTCCGCTCTCCCTTACAGCTTTTAAATATTTTTCTGCAAGGGGTGAAGGATAATCGGTTCCGTTATCATAAACAGCTCCCACTTTAAAGTTTTGTAAAATATATGGAGCTCCCCCTATATGGTCCCCGTGCTTATGGGTAAGTACAAGGTAATCTATTTTTTCTATCCCTTTTTCATTCAGGTAAGGGGCTATAACCGTAGCCGCCCTTGTGCTCCCCTCAACAGGGATAAGGGAGGAAAATTCATCGGTAGCAGCGTCCGGGCCCGTATCTATAAGCATAACTTTTCCGCTGCCGGAAAGGTCACGCAGCAGCACCGCATCCGCCTGGCCCACATAAAAATATGTGACTTCAATTATAGGCCGGCCCATATCCGGTCTATGAAAAATCTCCCCTCTCAGGTATTCAAACCTGGAACTGAAGGCAAAAAAGAGGATTAATGAAGCAGATGCTATTAAGGCCACTCCTGTGGCTATTGATGCCAGAACTCTTTTCTCTCTCATCGCGAGTATCTCTCCTCCTCTGTCTCCTCTTTTTCCGGTATATCGGGCTCGGTCTTGGGCTGGGGGGACAGGTTCATTATTCCTATCTCATCCGCCCTTTTACGTATCTCTTCTTTTTTAGGGCACTCCTCAAAAAAGTCGCACCCTCCGCAGTACTTGTTTATTTTAGGCTTAAAAATCTCATCCGCTTTTTCGGGGTTTTTCTTAACCTCTTTTTCACTTTTTTCCATATTGCCAACCACTTCGTTTACCATATCTATAAAAGGAGGTATGTCGCTGGGGCTCCTGGAAGTTGAAATTCTCTGGGTAAACTTAAGAAAATCCAGGGAAAGCCGGCTGACCTCAATTCCGACCTCCTTCATAGCCCAGTAGTAAGAGGTAAGCTGAAGGTCGCTGTCCAGCTGCTCCTGGGTTCTCAGCTTGGGATCGGTCTTATAATCCAGTATTTCAAAGGAGCCGTCAGGATTTTTCTGAAGCCTGTCTATATAGCCTATGATAACATAATCATCCCCTATGGGCAGCTGAAAATATTTTTCCACCGCATAGGCCTGAATATACTGGCCGTCAATATATTTCCTATAATAGCGCAGAAGCCAGTCCCAGGCTTTTTTCTTATATTCCATCTCCTCTTTTTCATCCCTGTACCCTTCCCGGTGCCAGTTATTCTCAAACATTTTTTTCATATCCCTGATGGAGGGCTGGTAGGGATAGGTGAAGAACTCCTCCATTGTCTCGTGGCAGGAATGGCCTATGGAAAAGAAGCTCTGCGGCCGCGGCGCGACTTTATCCACATACAGCTTTTTATAGTTATAGGGGCAGTTTTTAAAGGCGCTCATTTTAGAATAGGAAAAGGCCATCCTGCCCTCATTTTTTGCCTTTCTGAATATGCCCCTGTACCTGGACATTCCCCCCTTCCACTGGGGACATATAACCTCATAATCACACCACCCGCATAAGGGACCCGGGGAAGGGTCAAACTGCTCATAATGGATATTATGCTCTGTTTCTATTATTTTATCCTTGGTCTCTTCAATAATCTCGGGCCGGGGATTGCAGGGTATCTTTTTACGGTGGGAAAGAAAGTAAAAATAAAAATTTTTAAGTTTCTTTTTCCATTTCCTTTCCGACATCATTGTATAAATAACGGCCTGGGTGGAAGAACCCAGCTTAATAGCCTCCTCGTCCATAAGCCTCTGGCCCGTTTTATAATCCACAATTTCCAGCTCCCCCTCCGGGGTTTTCTCAATCCGGTCTATGTAAGCCAGCAGATCAGTACCCCTGAGGGTCATTATAAGGGGTTTCTCAATTTCAATGATACGGTTAGGGTTTACCTGGTTATCCTTAAAATAATCCTCAAGCATTTTAACCCCACGGCTGTAAAACTCTTTTTCGTCTTCCCCCTCCCTGTAAATAAAATCAAACTTATTAAGGGTCTTTTCATATTCCCTGCTGCTTACCCCGCTCTGGGCCAGGGCGTTTTTCCAGCGGTGCTTATTTGCCGAAGCCTGGTCCAGCATATCCCTCTTAATTTCCGGCCAGGCCTTTTCATATTCCTTTATAAGGTCATCCAGGTTCCCTTCAACTCCCTGGAGGTCAAACTTTATATGGAACCTTTCCAGGGCTGTATGTATAACGCTTCCGAAATGAAGGTAGCAGGAGGGAAACCCCTTAATGCCATCCTCGTAGGAATATTTATATTTAAGGGGGCAGTTATCATAAGTGCTGAAACGGGAATTGCTCATTACCACCGAAGGCCTCGTAAAAAATCTCCAGATATTTAAACTGACTTCTCTTGCCCTAAGCAGAAAATATTTTATTTTTTTCATTCTCTTTCCCCTTCTCCCAGAACAGTAGTTACATCCATACCCCTCCCGTCGGTCCTTACCTTAACGGCCCCGTCCCTGTCGGTCCTGAAAGTCAGGGCTCCGGCATCTCTCCACCGGCGGAGGGTCGCATCAAGCTCAGTATGATAAAAGCTTCTGTCCCTGAGGTAACCGTACTGGGCGACAGCGTATACGGGGCGGACAGTATCCACAAAAAAAGGAGAAGAAGATTTAGAGCTTCCCCGCCCGGGGACGGTTATTAAATCCGCCCCCAGTTCTTCCCCGTACCTTTCTACAAGATCATACTCCCCTTCGGAAGTTATATTGGAAGTAAAAAGCAACTTTCTTCTTCCGTAAGTGAGCATAAGCACTACCGAATTGTTTTTCATATCGTCCTCTGTACCGCTGATTCTTTCAGAGGGGGGGTTAAGCACCCTTATATTAAACTCTTTTTCACCTCTCTCTTCCGAATAAATGACCGTACCCTCTTCTGCTTTTAAGTGGGGGACAAGTTTTCCCTCCAGAACCGCCTGACGGAGGCCTCTCCGGTCAATGACCTCCCGGGGGGCGATTACCGCATTTAAAAAGTCATAATAGTTAAGATAAACCCCTACGGGCAGGGGTGCATCGGAGCGGACCTGAAGCCGGATATCTCCCAGGGCATCTAGAAAACCGGCGTAGGGCATATCAGCGGTAAAGTTTTCCGGGTCCAGCCCGTCCCACACCTCACCCACATTAAAATTCTCAAGCACATATATCAGACCCCCGATATTTTCAGGGAGCGGATTTGTGGTTATAAGTTTATCAACCCTGGATATATTGTAACCCGAAAGGTTGGGCAGCAGAACCGATTCGCCCTGTCCCCACCCCCCCCGGGTCCAGTAACGGCTTGTTCCCCTGTGCCCCCCGTCAACAAGTATGGTTTTTCCGCCGGGGGTCTGTATAAGGATTGAGTTTCCGAACTCCACGTCAAATATGGTTATCAGGGCCTCGTCCCTTTTCCTTACATCTTCAGCAAAGATCCCCGGGACCCAGTATGAACCCGAATAGACAAAAGCCACCATAACCGCAGCAACAATAACCCCTGCCCCGGGGCTGAGTTTAAATTTTCTTTCAAGGAAGAACCTGATCTGGCGGTTAAAGGCAAAAATAAGAATAGCAATATAATAAGCAACAAGCCAGGCTGAAGTAGGGGCCGCCTGCACGGGATAAGGAAAATATACGCGGAAAAACCGGGCCATATGAAGAAAAAACTCCGACATTACCGTTGAGGAGGCTCCCAGTGTAAGGCCTATCCATTCCCCCGCGCCCGGAATAAATGTAAAAAGCTGCCCCATCATTCCCAGGGGAACTATTATTCCTATAAGTGGAATGGCTATAAAATTGGCTATTATACCTGCAATGGGAAACCGGTTAAAATAAAGGCCGGAGAGGGGCCACATCATCCCCAGCTGTATTGCCAGCTGCACGCAGAAAAAGCCGGAAATAAAAGGCCACCACCCCTCAAACTCCAGACCCCTGAGGGGAATCTTCTTCTCCAGAAAATAGGCCCCCGCCGCCAGCGCCGCAAATATTAAGATAAAGAAGGCAACAAAGGGGGCGCTGGAGTAGACCCACGGGGCTACCAGTAAAAAGCCAACGGAAGATATTACAAATATATAAAAAAGAGCCATACCCCACCCCGAGAGCATTTTCGTAAATATTTTCCGCAGGGGCCCGCTAAGGTAAATTATAGACCAGACCGCTGTAAATGATAAAGTAAAGGAGGCCTCGAAAATAAGAAAGGAATTCATACTGAGCATAATGGCGGCAGACATAGGTATTGTAATCCTGCCTGCCCGGTTAAGCTTCATTCCGAACCACAGGTAAAAGACTATTCCTATGCTGTACATCATTGCCGCCCTTACCGTTGCCGGCCTGGCGCCTGTAATTATTACAAATATCAAGAGGGCGGAGATAACAAAAAGAGGTATTATCTTGGGGGAGTAAGGGGTAATATCGGTATTTTTTTTAAATATTCTGGTGGGCAGAGTATAAAAAAGGAACCGTGATTTAAATATGGTTGTAAAGAGAGCCACCAGGACTAATGCCAAAAATCCCACGTGCAGTCCGGAAAGAGCCAGCACGTGAGCCACCCCCGTAGCCCTGAAATCCTCCTGGACCTCTTCCGGGACCCCTCCCCGGGCCCCCACGGTGACCCCTCCCAGAAAAGCTGAAGCAGGCGGCGGAACGGTCTTTTTTATTCCCAGGATCATCCTTTCCCTGACCCCGAAGGCAAACTGCATTACCGAGCCCCACAACCCTATATCCGAAACCCCCTCCCATTTTATATTTTCACCATCGCCCACATAAACGGTGGCGTATATATTCTGGTTATTAAGGTATTTCCCGTAATCAAACCCGTAGGGGTTGCTCAGCCTCATAGGCTCGCTCAGCCCGCCCCGGACCCGGACCCTGTCCCCGAAGCGCATATTATCGTAATAAGGGTTATCCTCCCTTATATCCCTGGACACAAAGGCAAGAACATCCCCGGTGGGGCCTGAAAGCTCCCTCCACTCCCCTTCCCCTTCGGGATCCCTGTTTATAGCTTCGGGCCTAAGCCTTAAATGAGTTACATGTTCCCTTATATCCGGTTCGGCAATTACCCTCCCCTTCAGCTCAACCCGGTCCCACCTTGTCTGGGAGATAAAATTTGTTATATGGTTGGGATGGTCTAAATTAAACCGGTACTGGTAAGAAGCTATTCCAAGTATTATTATGGCCGGTATAAGCGTAAACCTGGCCAGCTTCCTGTAGGCAAAAAATAAAAAACCTGAAAGAAGAACAAATAAGCCGCAGAGCATCCACATATTTATCATAAAGGGCCTGCCCTGGGGGCCCAGCACGTTGGCTATTCCCACTCCCAGAACAAAAGCCCAGCAGAGCCATTTAATAAGTACTACTGCCCAGTGTTCTTTTCTCATTGCCCCTTTACGGTATCCGGCCTCACTGCCGGAAAGTAGGTGGCGTTAAGCTCAAGGTTGCTTTCTATGTTATGGGAAGGATTAAGAAGCATATAAATCCAGCCGGCAATAATTGCAACAATAATAAGAAGGAAAATTGATTTTGAATTGCTCATCTCTTAAAAGAAACTTACCCCCAGGCTGAACCTGTGGGTCATACCCATATCCATATGGGGAAAAAAAGCATAATCCAGTTCCCACAATGGGGGCTTATGGGTTGAACCCAGGCTCCATAGAGAGAACATTGAAGGCTCCCACGGGATACCTATACCCACCATAAAATTGGGCCGGGTTATATAGGTCCCTCCCGCCCTGAACTTTAAATATCTCATCACATCCAGCTCCAGGCCGGCCTGGAAGCCCACCGAGTACTGCCTTGAAGTTGAAATTTCCCATACAAAAAGATATCCCCGCAGGTCATGTGCGCCTGCAAGGGCTGCCTTGCGGTCCAGGCTGACCTTTTCCCTGCCCACCTTCATTTCAGGCCCCAGGTTTTTCAGAATCAGCCCGAAAGAATCCCCGTCAAAACCTTTAAGCCACAGGCCCAGGTCCAGGGCTGCCGCGGATGCGCTGAGGGAATCAGAGACATCATATATCTCGCTTATATACTTAATTGCCGCCCCGGCGGAAAGCCGGTCGTTCAGGGGCATACCCGCCCCCATTGAAAGCTGGGTAAACCTTATATCAAAATCCCCCACTTTTTCCCCCTGGCCGTCCCTTTCGGTATCCTGGGCCGAGAAGATCTTAATTTTAGCTCCCGCCCCTATATCCCCGAATTTCTGCCCGTATGAAATTGAGCTCATCTTTGAATCAAGAAAATAGACCAGGTGGGAAACCTGGGCGCTGATACCTTTAATGCCCTGAAGGGCAGCCGGATTATAAACAACAGAGTTCACATCCCCGGATACGGCTCCCATAGCATATCCCATTGCCCCGGAACGGCTGGAAGAGTTAAGGTTAAGTATCTGGGCACCTACGGTACCGTACCCGGACCCGTAAAGAGGGACCCGGCCGGCTGCAATAATTATAATAAAGGGTAATATCTTTTTAAATTTCATTTTTATCTCCTGAGAACAGTTATTTTTCCCCTGACATTATCCCCGTTTTCCATTTCCGCCCACATAAAGTAAAGGCCCGGAGCTACAGGGGAATTATCATTATTTCTCCCGTTCCAGGGAACAATGGTCCCGGAAGGGCGCTCAATTTCCCTTACCAGCTGGCCGTCCAGCGAATATATTTTAATAAACCTGAACTCCTCATCTCCGTTTGTTCCCAGTTTCAGCATAACATTGCCGTCCAGGCCCGGGTCAAAGGGGTTGGGAAAAGCTATTATTTCAATATCAATAGCATAGGAATCAGCAATATTTAAAGCCTGCCGGGCATTAAGGCGGCCATAGCCTGTAAAACTGTCCCATTGGCGGGAATCGTTCCGGTCGGCGCTGGAATTAATTATTGTGCGAAGGTCTTTCAGCCTGTAGGTGGCTCCCATACCTTTAAAATGGGATATAATAAGAGCCGCCACTCCCGAGGCAAAAGGAGCGGCCATTGAAGTTCCGGACATATTCCCGTGAGTTCCTTTTGAAAGTTTTATGGTTGATTTAATATCAACTCCCGGAGCTACTATATCCAAACCCTCCCCGAAATTTGAAAAACCGGCTTTATCGTCACTCTTCTCCGATGCCCCCACAGCCAGGACATTATCCAGGGCTGCCGGGTAGGAAATTGAAGCCGCTCCTTCATTACCTGCTGCCGCAACAATAAAACTTCCCTGCTGGTATGCATAGTCAACGGCAGCAGTCATAATGGGACTGTAGCCATCGGTGCCAAGGCTTAAATTAATTATATCCACGCCGTTGTCGGCGGCATAGATTATGCCTTCCCCTATATGAAAATCATATCCCCGCCCGTCCGAACCCATAACTTTTACCGCCATAATCCGGCTTCTCCAGGAGACCCCCGCAATACCCGAAGCTTTTGAAGAACCCCCTATTATTCCCGCAACGTGAGTGCCGTGGCTGTTACCATCTGCAGTATCATGGTCGTCCATAGGGTCGTCGGTGCCGCCCGTAAAATTTTTTCCGGGGAACCCTGTCCCGGGATCCTCCCACATATTGTCCGCCAAATCCGGATGGTTATAATCCACCCCTGTATCGGCCACGGCTACAATTACTTCCCTGGAACCGGTTTCGCTGCTCCAGGCATAATGGGCATCTATCTTCTCCAGCCCCCACTGGCTATCTTCCATCTCAGTAATAGTTGGGTACTGATCCGGGAGCCTGTATGAGGATATGCCGTAAACTATATTGGGATAGGCAAACTCTACGCTTTCATCCTGCCGGTACTCATTTAATATATCCTCAAAATTTTCCCCGGCGGGCACCTTTATCTTTTCAACGCCTATAGCTTTTATTTCAGAAACCCGGCTCCCCCCGGTTCGCGAATTAAGGGCAGCTACCGATGAAGGGCGCGCACCCGGCCGGAAACGGACAAGTATCTCCCCTTCCGCCGCTTCCACGCTATGCCCGTCGATATTATAGGAAACAATATTGGCAGAATCGCCTCTTCCGGGAAAGAGCAATACTATAATTATAAATATTAAATTTTTAAAATTTTTCATCTTTTAATAACCACGGCGCTCCCTCTCTTCTCTTTTCCGTCCGCGGTCTCTGCCATAAAAAAATAAAGCCCTGGAGCCACGGCCGATTTATTTTCATTTGTGCCGTCCCATTTAATGAGATTGCCTGCAAGTCTATCTTTACTTTTTATCAGTTCCCCGTCAAGTGAAAAAACCTTCAGGCTGCTGAAAGTATCTGACGAGCCTTCAGGCATCCTTATATGGGC
>PWQF01000205.1 GCA_003556865.1 Elusimicrobiota bacterium
CCGACCTTATGAACGCAAAAAAAATATGGTGGGGGGGATATGAAGATACCGGCATTCCCTATTCCCGTGAGCTTATATCTTTTTTGGAAGGGGTGATAAAAGAAGTGGATCCCCAGATAATTTTCAGTAATTACTACAGGGATACCCACCAGGACCACCGTGCGGTAGCCAATAATATACAGTCAGCCACCAGGTATGTGAAAAACGTCCTCTTTTATGAGGTTCCTACCTCAATTGAGTTTAATCCCTCCGTTTATATGGATATAGGAGAAGTATGGGAAAAGAAGAAGGAGCTGCTGGAGGCTCACGCCTCCCAGCTGCATGCCACCAGGATAAGCGGCCTTTCAATCCTGGAAAGCGCCCAGGCCTGCGCCATTTTCAGGGGCTACCAGGGAAGGACAAAGTATGCCGAAGGCTTTATACCCCTTAGATTTTCACTTGACTGGAGCCTGGAGTTAAATTGAGTTTTATATTTAAGCTGCTTTTATACGGAACGGCAGCTGCAATGCTGCTTCATCCACGCGGGGGTACTCTTTTTTACATACTGGAAATACGGTATATGTACCTGCTCCTTCTCTCTTTTTTTCTTACTTATATCTTAACATCGGGAGCCATATACCTGGGGGAAAAATTTAACTTAAAGGATTATCCGGATAAGAGAAAATTACATAAAAAACCTGTCCCTCTTACCGGCGGGATTGCTGTTTTTAGCGGATTTCTGATAACCATTGCCAGGAATATGGTTTTCACTGCCCAGATAAGGGGAGTTTTGCTGGGAGCGCTTCTTATTTTCATACTGGGCCTGTTAGACGATAAATACTCTATTCCGGCTACAGTAAAACTTTTATTTCAGCTTGGCGCAGCTACGGTGCTTATTGCTTACGGCATAAGGGTAAGGGTTGTTCCTTACGGAGTTCCGTTTAAGCTTTTCTGGGACGTGCTTATAACCTATTTCGGGGTCATAGGCATAACAAACGCTTTTAACTATATGGACGGTATGAACGGGGAGGCTGCGGGGCTGGGCGTAATATCCTCCGCAACACTTTTCTTTATAGCCCATACCACCGGGGCACGGGAAGTTTCCTGGCTGGCAATTGCACTGGCCGGCAGCGCCGCGGGATTTCTGCCCCATAATTTTCCCCGGGCAAAGTTATTCCTGGGAGATAACGGCTCTACCCTTATGGGTTTTTTGCTGGCCTCAATAGCAATAGCGGGCTCCTGGGGCGCCCGCAGCCTGCCTGTGGCAGTGGTTACCCCCCTGCTTATATTTTCGCTTTATATATTTGATATGATATATACGACGATATCCAGGGTCAGGAATAAAACGGTAAAAAACCTTAAGGAATGGTTTGAGTATACAGCCAGGGACCATATGCACCACAGGCTGGAAAAACTGGGTTTTTCCAAGACCCAGGCTGTAATTGTTATATGGTTAACTGCTATCATTTTCGGTTTTTCTGCTTTTGTTATAAGGGATGCGGGAACTTTAAACGCTTTTTTAATAATGTCCCAGAGTCTGCTTATATATTTGCTTATAGCGGTGCTGATGTATGCGGGAAGGAATTACGGGACGGATATATGATAAACGAGCAGGTTGTAAACGAACTGGAACGGTTTCAGCAAAAGGTCCTGGACGAGGCCGGGGCGCGCATAAGGCGCGAGGTGAAACTCAGGAAATCAGAGGTTGAATACCTGAAGAAAAAGCAGAGCCAGCTTATACAGGAGTATGAGATAGAACTTAAGAATATCAATGACCGGAAAGAGAACCTCAGTCATATACTTCAGGAAAAAGAGAGAGACCTTAGCAGGATTAAAACTGATTTCAAAAAGGAAATAGAGCTGCTGAAAAAGAAAAACCTTAAAGAAAAAAAAGAGCTTAAATTAAAAATAGGCCGGCTGGAGAAAAAAATGGCTGAAGAAACCAGATTAAGCGAAAAGAATATTATAGGTGATTTAAAAAAAGAGATTCAGGAAAAAAGAGGTTTAATAAAAAAAGAAAGAGAGAAATCATCGTATGCCGAAGAGAAGCTGAAGGAAAAGATAAGGGCGCAGGAATCGGAGCTGGAGGCTCAGGAAAAGGAAAGAGCTGCCCACAAGGGCGGTGTGGTTGAATATGAAAAGCTGAAAACCCGGTTAAAAGAGTTAAATGAGGAAAACCAATTTTTAAGAGAGGATAAAGAGGTATTAAGGAAGCGGCAGGATGAGTTTAAGAAAAAAACAGAAAAGCTTCAGGCAGAACTTAAAAGGGCCCGGGAAGTAAAAGAGGGGCTTTTAAGAAAGTTGAAAAAGAAGGAGACCGGAAAAAAGCCGCCCGTAAAAAAGAAAATAGAGAAACAGGAAGAAATTCTGCCTTTATGGGAAAAAGAGGAGGTTTCCCCGGTTGAAACAGAAAAAGAACCGGGTCCGGGTTTGCCGCCGGCCGTTAATGAAGAGGAAGTTCTAAAAGAGCCTCCCGAAGAATCTTTTAAGGAAAAAAGAAGTTTTAAGGAAGAGAGCGAAAAGGAGAAGAGAATGAGGCTGGCCCGGGAGCTGAGGGGAAAAAAGGATGTATGAAAAATACTGGGGTCTGGAGGATAAGCCCTTCAGGAATACGGCCGACCCTAAATATCTTTATCTCTCCTCCCAGCACGAGGAAGCCCTGGCCCGGCTTAAATACGGCATATCTGAATCCCTGGGCTGCGTTGCTTTATGCGGGGTCTTCGGATGCGGAAAGACCCTGCTTCTCAATTCCCTTTTCGGTGAATTGGAAAAGGGCAGGTATAAGACCGCCTTTCTGGCAAATCCCCAGCTGAGCCCCTTAGAGCTTTTGTCCGGTATTACGGATAAGCTGGGAATAAGCCTCCCGGGCCGCGAAGATAAGGCCGGGTTTTTAAGATTAATTGATAAAGCGGTAAACGATAATTATAATGACGGTAAGCATACGGTAATAGTTATTGACGAGGCCCATGTCATTAATTCTGAAAAGGCCTTTGAGGAGCTGCGCATGCTTCTTAATTTTCAGCGGGATCAGCGTTTCCTTGTAAGCCTTGTTCTTTCGGGGCAGCCTGAGCTGGCCCGTAAAATTAATAATATTAAGCAGCTGGCCCAGAGGGTGGGAATAAAAGCCCATCTTGACCGGATGAATGAGGAGGAGACATCCGGTTATATTAAATACCGGCTGAAGGTTGCCGGGGCCGATAGGCCTCTATTCGGCCCGGGGGCAATCAGGGCAGTTTTTAAAAATTCCGGGGGTATTCCCAGGAGAATTAATTCGATATGCGATTTAAGCCTGCTCAGCGGCAGCACTTCCGGGGCTGAAAAAATAGGTGAGGATATAGTTGATGAAGTGGTGAAGGATCTTATTTAAGAAATCAAAATTTTATGATAAGGATATCAGATATATATAAAAAAAATGAAGAGAAAAAGGTTCCTGAACCTCCGCCGGAGGTCCGTGAAAAAATTGAACCGGGCCCGGAAAAAGAAGGTTGTGACGCCGAGGAGGTTTATAATGAGTCCCTTCTCCTGCTGAAAGATAAATTTGATACCTGTTCCCGGGGAAAGAGAATAGTTTTATCCGGTTCCGAGCTGCGGTTAATAAGCCGCCTTTCTTCCTGCTCCCGGGAAAAGAGCAGGGAAATGATGAACTTTTTTTATGAAAGCACCCCTTCCAATTATATGTATGCCCACGGGGTTAACGTCTGTATACTGGCCAACGTGCTTATAAGAAATATGATATATAACCGGGACCAGGTAATGAAGCTTTCAATGGCCTCATTTTTTCACGACCTGGGTTTGGCGGAATATGTTAAAATAATAAACCGGGAAACCTCTCTCTCCTCCCTTGAAAAGATCCAAATTCAGGAACATCCCGAAAATGTAAAAAAGTTTATCAAAAGGATTGATTCTATGGATCCCCCCCAGCTTTTGGACCTGCTGAAACTTATATCCCAGCATCACGAGAGGGCTGACGGAAGCGGTTATCCCCGGGGCCTTAAGGGGGGGGAGATAGACCGAATGGCCTCCCTCATAGCCCTCTGCGACCTGTATGAGGCCCTCACCCATCCCCGCCCCTGGCGGAAAGCCTATAACCGGGCCCGGGCCATTGAAATTATTATATCTTCCAGAAAAAAACTTATTCCGCCTGAAATCGTAAAATCCCTTATAGATGAGCTGAGCCTTTTCCCTGAAGGTTCCGAACTCAGGCTCTGCGACGGCAGGCTGGTCCGGGTAACAAACACAAATTCTGAATCCCCCTTGTGTCCCCAGGTCAGGGTAATTGAAAAAGAAGGTTCGGACAGTCCCGGCGGCGAAGTGATAGATCTTTCCACTCAAAAACTTATTTCAATAGAAGATATATGCGGTGAGGGGGACCTGTATGAAACCTGATGCCTGCAGCACTTAAGGAGCTCTCAATAGCCGGAATAAGTTCCAGGTTAAAGCTGCAGAATTGTTCCGGGAAATTAAATGAAAAAATAGATAACAGGTACAGAAAGTTTTTATTAAAAAGTTCACCCCGGATATATAATATAGATTTAAGTTTAAATTCCCGGGTCTGCTGCTCCGGTAAGATAAAATTCAACTATTCTGCTCCTCTTTTCAAGATCAGGGGGAGGGGAATGGCGGCGGATTTATATGAGGGGGGAGTAAAAGGTGAAATCTTACCCGATATTCATATACTGGATTCCCTTCTGAGGATAATCTACTCGCGGCTTCTTATCGGAAAAAAGGGGTTTCTTATTCACGCTTCGGCAGCGGAGGGAGAGCTTTATACCGGCCCGGCCGGCAGCGGAAAGACTACTTCCGTAAGAGGGAAAAAAAATATGCTGGGAGATGATATTGTGGGACTTAGAAAAAAATCTTTTGGATGGGCCATATATTCTACTCCCTTTACAGGGGAATTTGAAGGAGAGGCAGAAAACTGCAGCCGCAGGCTGGAGAATATCAATATGTTAAGGTCTTTTAATCAAAAACTCTCTCCGGCGGAAATATATAGAGGGATGCTTAAAAATATCCTTTATTACGGGGAGCCGGGGGAAGAGTTTAAAAAACTCTTATCTTACGTATTTGATATTGCAAATAAGGTTCCGGCAAGGGGAGCCTGCCGGAGGAACCTTCTTCCTGCCGGGGCAGGCTGATGTTAATGATGAGAGTAAAAATAGATAAGGATATGGTTGCGCGGAATATAGAGGGCAGGTGGTATATAGTTGACCCCCGCGGCCGGATGCTTCACACCCTTAACCAAACCGCCACTTTTATTTTTACCCTTCTTAAAAAAGGAAAAGATCCGGATGAAATAATTTCCCTTCTTTGTGAAGAGTTTGATATAACAGAAGAAAATGCCCGGAAAGATCTGGACTGCTTTTTAAAAGGGCTTAAAAGAAAAAAAATAATAAAATGGGGCTAGGACCCGGGGAAAAACTTTTCAAAACGGCCGCCCTTAAACGCATTCCCCTGGCTGTTCACCTGGAACTGACCCACAGATGCAACCTTAACTGTATTCACTGCTTTCACCGGGACTGCCGGATTCCTGAAAAATATGAGCTTTCCTCTTCCCGTCTGGAAGAAATTATGGATGAACTTAAGGAAATGGGGACTATGTTTTTAATTATTACCGGCGGAGAGCCTTTTTTAAGGAAAGATATCCGGAGGCTGCTTCTTTACGCCTCCCGTGTTCCGTTTTCCCTTATGATATTTACAAACGGGACCCTTGTAAACAGAGAGACGGCAGAGTTTATTTCATCTTTAAATGCCTTTGCCGTTCACATATCCCTTTATTCCCTTAATAAAAAAGTCCATGACAAAATTACTTTGTCCGGGGGTTCCTGGGAAAAGGCGATGAGGGCCGTTAAACTTTTAAAGGAAAACGGGGTAAACACTGTAATAAAATCTCCTCTTATGAAGGAGAATATGAACTCTATAGACGGGCTGCGCCGCTGGGCGGGGGAAAATAAAGTTAAATTAAAGATAGATCCCTTGATATCTCCCTGTTACGAAAAAAACTGCACCCAGATTACTTCCCGCCGCCTCGGTCTTAAATCAATGACGGATATCTTTTTTGAAAGCGGACTCTTTGAAATAGATAATTTCAGGCCCAGGAAGGAACTTCAGTGCGGAGCAGGCCGGAATATGGCCGCGGTGGATCCGGGAGGAAGGGTCCTTCCCTGCGTTGCCTGGAGGAGGAGCGGAGGAGGGCTGGATAAGAAAAGCTTCAGCTTTATATGGAAGGAAACGGAGCCGGATTACAGCAGGTTTAATGAGTGCCCCGGCTGCGAACTCTTCTCTTTCTGCGGCTTTTGCCCCGGAACAGCGGAGGCTGAAGGAAAGGAAATCTTCTGCCGGCTTGCTTTTAATTTAAAGAAGCGGCTGGAGGTTTGTGAGCAGGGTCACGGAAAAAAATCTTAAATTGTATTATAATAAATAAAATAGGGTTATAAGAGATAAAATATGCCGGAAAAAAAGAAAAAACGTAAATATAAAAAACCTGAAATAAAATCCGAGAAGATTATTGAAACCGCGGCCCTCTCCTGCGGTAAGTGTACTGCGGGTCTCCCCATATGGGATTTAAACTGCGGTATTCTTCCTATGAGATCCTGAGTCGGATCTGAATTGTGCAGTAGATACGATATAATAATTATTTAATTTATGAAAATAAAAATGTTTCACGTAATTACAACAGCAATCCTGGTTATAATGGTTGCTGTTTTTGAGCTTAAAGCCCAGAGTTTTGATTTTGTCATTCAAACTACAGCTGAAAGTTCAACTTTTACCTTCATAATTGACGGCGCTGAAAATATGGTGATTGACTGGGGGATAGGCGCCGGCACTCAATCAGTGGCTGACGGGAACCGGAGCCCTTCCAATTATTATGAATCGACAGGTGCATATACGGTAAGCTTATCGGGAGTAGCAGAAAGAATAAGTTTTTCGGGAGTAAACGGGTACACCCCCCATATGCTCAGAGACATACTTACCCCCGTATACCCGGGAGTAACGGGAATAAGAAGCGCCAGGGAAATGTTTGCCGGCGCGGTAAACATAACCGAATTTACGGCCGCGGATTTTTTTGATGATGCTTCTTCAAGCGTTACTGATATGAGGAGCATGTTTAAGGGTGCTGCCGGCTTTAATCAGGATATAAGTTCCTGGGATGTCTCAAACTCCACAAGTATGAGGCATATGTTTAACGGCGCATCCGCCTTTGACCGGGATATTTCAGGGTGGGATATAAGGGAAATCTCTGATTTTACGGGTTTTTTATCAAACTCCGGCTTTTCAACCGAAAATTACGACAAACTTCTTATGGCCTGGTCTGAGCTTGATATAAAAAAAACCGGTGTTGATTTTGGGGCTGAAGAAATAAAATACAGCCTTGGAGCCCCTGAAGCGGCCAGGGAAAAATTCCGGCACGACTGGTCCTGGAATTTTAATGACGAAGGCGATACGGAAGAATTGTATAAACCGCCTTTCCGGGCCACTGCTCTTTCAAGGGGTTCTATAAGTTGGGAGTGGGACCTGATTCCCGGCGCAACATATTACAGGGTTTATACAGAAAACAATATCCTCCTTTTTCAGCTGCAGGGCAGCACCGGCAGCTGGGTTGAGAGTGGGCTTGAGCCCAATACTCCGCAGACCAGGTATTTAATGGCTGGAGGCCCTTACCCGGGCGGCCCCGGGATAAGAATGGGACGGTCTGATAATGCAAAGGCTTATGCGGTTCCGGTTTATCATAACCAGCAGTATTCAGTGTGGGATAACGATGAGAACTCATCAATGAGGGTCCCGCCTTCAAGCACCCCTACATTTGCCCTTATCCGCGATCCTGATTCCGGACAGGAAAAAGCCGGAAGAGCGGCTGATGACAAACTGCCTCCGGGTACTATGAAAAATATAGTTGCACCTAAAGATTTTGTTCTTATGAGGCCTGACGGAACGACTGTGGAACCGGACGAAATTCCTTTAATCATATCGGGTGATATAATTATCCAAATAAACTATCCGGCGGGCTTGCCGGCACCGGATGTTGACAATCTCCGTCTGGCAAAACTTAACCGGGCAAGTTCGGAATGGGAGTTTGTCCCGACCGGCAGAGTTACAATAAACAGGGAAAAGGGCTGGGTAGAGGGGCGCCTCAGCTCTCTTTCAGTATACACCCTGCTGGCGGCTCCCTATACGGATACGGGGTCCGTATATCTCTACCCCAACCCGTTAAAGCCGGGCGATAAGGATTACGGGGAAGTAGACGGGGGCGGTATTATTATAGGGTCTCTTCCACCCTCTGCGGATATCAGGGTATTTAATGTTGCCGGGGAACTGGTAGACAGTTTTTCTCATAATGGCTCCCGAACTTACCACTGGTCCGATGCCGGAAAACTGGCTTCTGGGGTATACATACTGGCTGTAAATTCAGGGAACTCTTTAAATACGCTTAAATTTGCAGTTGTAAGGTAACTAAAAGGTTAATGTTACATTAACGTTACCGTAATTATGCGGGGTTAATATATTAAAGAGGGTATAATAAGAAGGTAAGAGCTTAATTTATAGGATGGAAAAAAGTTTTTATTATGGGTACTTATTTAAAGAATAATATAATCCCCCTACAGGCCAGGGGCGGCTGTATGAGGCCTTTTATAAGGTCCGGCAAGTTTCTTTTTATAAAAAAAGCTTTTAAATACAGGACCGGGGATCTTATATGCTACAGGGACCGGGGCGGACTTTATCTGCACCGGGTAATAAAAAAGAAAAAAGATATTTTTACTGTATCTGACGATACAGGCATTACGGGCACCAGGCAAATAAGTAAATGCAGCATAAAAGGAAAAGTTACTCCCTTTTTTTTATCGGGCCCGGCCGGATTTATATACCGGTTTTTTGCTGTAAATATATACAGGACTGGGAGAAGAATTAAAAAAATTTTATTAAACCATGAAGTATAACTTCATAGTTCAGGCTTTTGTGAGAAAAGTCACGGAAAAGTGTATTATTAATGATTATAATTATAAGCATAGGAGGAGGTTTTTTTTATAATGAGTAATAAACAAGCTTTATGCAGGATAGGTAAACTGGCGGAGAAGGCGGGAGTTCCCCGGTCCACTATAAACTATTACTGCAGGATAGGGCTTATTAAAC